>CAYXFI010000442.1:0-3372 GCA_964464205.1 uncultured Cytophagia bacterium | reverse complement strand
CCAAACCTAGCAATCTTTCCTCGGGCATCCTCTCAAAGTGGGACTGGTGATCCGTGGGCAGAATCCACGTCTCAAACGGGAAGCGCGGTGCGAAAGGCTCGAACACCAGGTAGCCGTCGTGCTCGCTCACAATCCGCTTTTCCGTCAGGATCTCTTGTCGAACGATGTCGCAGAAGATGCAACGCTCCTTGAAGTTGTAGTAGCGCCGGCTCCCCTCGATCTCCTCTTGAACCCGTTTCGGCACGATGGGCATGGCGATGAGCTGGGAATGGGAATGCTCCAACGAAGCTCCAGCCGCCAACCCGTGGTTCTTGAAAACGAGAATGTACCGGAAACGAACGTCGTTGCGCAGATCGAGGATCCGTTCGCGGAAAGCCCACAGGACATCCCGGATCTGTTCCGTGGACAAGTCGGCGAGGTCGAGATCGTGATCCGTCGTTTCGATGATCACCTCATGGGCCCCGACCCCGTTCATGAGGTCATAGATGCCCTCGCCTCGCCGATTCAGTTCCCCCTCAATCTGCAAAGCGGGGAATTTGTTCGAGACCACGCGGAGCGTCCAACCGGGGGTGTTCGGTGGGGAACCATCTGGGCGAATAGCCAAAAGCTCCGGCGGTGTTTTGTCTTCGTTCCCAGGGCAAAACGGACAAAAGCCCCCCCGCTTCTTCTCCGGTTCAACTGCCCAATCGTGAGGTCTTTTGCCCCGCTCCGACGAAATGATCACCCAGCGACCGATGACAGGATCTTTCCGCAGTTGCGGCATACAAGCCCTCAATTTCGTACGTGGACCGCGCTCGTTCCGTGCGGCTCAGGCGGAGCAAGAAACATACCGAAACCATCTGCCCTTTCCAACCGAAAATGGGGTGAGCGCCTCCGTTCACCCCATTCCTCAGTATGGCATTTGATCCAAGTCGCTACAACTGTGACAGGTATTGCCTTGCCTTGCCGACGTACTCGCTGTCGGGATAGTTATCGATCAGCCGCTGGAACTCTTGACGGGCGCGTTCCCGGTCGCCGAGTCTGAGATAACACAGGCCAATCTTCAATTGGGCATCCGCCGCCTTGTTCGTCTGAGGGAACGTGAACACCTTTTCGAAAGCGACGAGGGCCTGATTGTAATCCTCCAAACCGTAGTAACACTCACCAATCCAGTACTGGCAATTGTCCGAAAGGGTATTGTTCGGATCGGTCTGGAGCAGTTCCTGGAAAAGCTGGAGCGCCGTCTTGTAGTTCCTCGCCTTGTACTCGGCGAGAGCGTCTTGGTATCGCACGCGGAATTCAGCCGAAGGCGGATGAGGCTCACCGGCAGCTGCCACTCGCACGCCGGTCGTCCGCGATTTACTCTCCAGCTCGCTGATCAACCGCTCTTTCGCGGCCAGGTCCGTTTTCAGGCTGGCAATCTGGGACTCCTTCTCGCGGAGCTGCTTCTCCAGCTGCAGGACCTTCTCCCGAAGCTGCTCCACCTCTGTCTTCTGCACGACCTCGCGCGAAGTAGCCTTGGCGGTGTCTTCTTCCGTGGTGATGCCGAGAAGCTTTAGGACCTCGTCTTCTGACTTCGCCTGCTGCTCGCCTTCCACCCCCAGCAATTCCTCCACACCGGCACCTTCGGTCGCAGGTCCTTCTTGCCTGGTCCCTGCACATCCGAGTACGAAAAGCACCAGCCCTGCGACCGGAAGCACCAACCAACGCGGTCTGAGAAGGAGCATCTCCACCCCTCCTTGGCTTATTGACGGTTCCAAATCAGATAGCCCGCTGCGCCCCAACCAATGCCCGCCAGAACCCCGCCCAACACCCTCCAGCCCGTACCACGGGAGATCAAGCGAACGACGTTCGGCCGATCCAGCATTCCGCTGTAGCCAAGCCCGGTGAGCGCCTGATCCACGGCAACAACGCAATACTCCAGTCCCGGCGGACGAACGTCAAAAGCCGGGATCTGGCCCTCGTAGGTCACATCGTCCACGGGGCGCATCCGGGCCGCATTCCATGAATCGCTGCCTACCACTCTGTGCAGAAGCGCTACTACCTTGACGCCGTAGTCTTCGTAGACCTTCGCTCGAATGGCAATGGGCCTGCCGGTCACCGCAACACGAATGGGATGGTGCAGCACCACCGGTGGCGTCTCGTCGTTGTTCTCGGTGCCACTCAATTCCACCGGGAGTGGCAAGGCGGGTGAACCCTCGGGGGCTCCGTCGTGATCGAAGTAGCCGTCGTCGTCCTCGGGGCGCGAGGGGGCCAGATCCAGCGCATTTGGCACCCCGTCTCCGTCGTGGTCATCTGCGAACCAGTGACCGAACCGCAAAGAAACGCGCAAGAAACCCGCAATCGTCTGGTCATTTTCCCTGCCCACGGGGCGGACATCGAGAGCGTCCGTGAGATTGTAGTCGAAACGCACACCAGCGGCCAGGGTCACGTCGGGACTGAGCCGGAATTCAACCCCTCCACCTGTACTCACGTAGGTTTCCGTCCCGGACTGAGTCGTCTCACCGATCACCAGGGTTCGACCGTCACGATCCTGGGCATCCCAGTAGATCACTCCAGCTCCTGCCAGCACGAAGGGAGACAGCCGGGCGAGCGGTGAGAGCTGCACGTGGAACTCAGCGCCCACGTGCGCGAGTAGAGTACGGTCCCACTCAGGTACGCCGGGAGTCCTTCCGCCGCTCCAGCCGCCGCTCCCGCGGATCGCCACCCCGGCGTAGGGGGAGATCTCGTACCCAATTCCCAGCCCTGTTACGGGTCCCAGGGAAGGGGAATACTGGTCGCCCTCCAGTCTGATTCCGCCGATTTCGGCAGCGATCCACGCGGGTTTCGGTAAGCTCTGGGGGAAGACGTGTGCAGCGACCCCCACTAAACAAGCAGCGAAGACAGCCGCTTTGAGTCTCATGCCAAGTCCGCTCTGAGCCCACTCCAATCTGGCTCCCTTCCTGGAGCCAGCGTTTTCAACACTTGAGTTAAATGTACCCAACCCCTGCGAAAATGTCAAGGAGGAAATGGATGACTGAACAATATGTAGCCCACTTCTTCTACCCTCTACTACAACTAAGACGGCACGGAGAACCAGCCCACCTGGAGCTCCACTGGACGCGCGGAAGCGCGTCCCTCCAGGCTGAAATCCTACGTACGGGTTCCCCCGTCCAGCCTTCCATCAGGATCGTGTCTGCATGGGTACGGCAGGTACTCAGCGATGCTGAGCCTCCTCCGCCAACGAGTAGAGCACCGCGGGTTTCCACTGGGGCGAGAAGGCGAGCTCCAGTAGGGGCCTTTTGGTCCAAAAGCGGTTGCACGAGGATGCGCCGGGTGAACAGGCTACGTGGTGGCGCGCACTCGTGCTCCCCACGGTTGGCACAGTCCAGGAGGGGTCGGTGGGGTCAGCCT
>CAYXFI010000441.1:0-3390 GCA_964464205.1 uncultured Cytophagia bacterium | reverse complement strand
CCTCGTGCTTTTGTCCCACAACAAATGTGGTTCCTCTTCCTCCACGACCCCGTCCAGTGAAGCCAGCCCGGCTCAGGACTTCACCGGTCAGTCCTGGCGATGATCTTCCCCTCGCCCCGAACCGGGAACCCGGTCAAGCGGCTGCACACGGCTGCCCCGCTGGGTCGTGAGAGCTGCCCGTCAGGGGCGTTTCAGAATGGGGTGAAGCCCAAAGACAACCACTCCACAAAGAGTGGCCCGCTAACGCCGCCGGTTTCCCGCCCTCGGACAATGGCCTGCCCCCAGAAAGGGCTGAAAAACGAAAAACGCTTCGGCCTCCCAGCGACTTGACGCCTTCGCGAGATCTCTTCACATCCCTTGCTCACTCAAGCGTTCTCGCGCACCGATCTCACCGACCCGATCGAGACCCATCCGGAAGAGTACAGGACCCAGCACCTGATTCACCACAATCGAGGCGACGATCAACGTGCGCAGGGTGGTGCCGAGAGGCTCGGGCAGATCGCTTGCGATGATGGCCGCCAGTCCCAGACTCACCCCGGCCTGCCCGATGAAACCGGTCCAGAGAGTAGAGCGGAGGTGTGGTTCCTCCCCGGCGATCCGCCCGGCCGCGTCAGCAGCCAGGTAGGTCCCGACGATCCGTGCGCCAACGAGTAGCGCAGCCGCGCCACCAGCCGTCTGAAGGGCCGACAGATCCAGCGCAGCACCCGCCACGGCGAAGAACACGGCGTACACTGGTAGCGACACCCGCTCGATCCCGGCGATCAGCGTCTCGCCCTGGGCCGAATAGTTCTCCACCAAGAACCCGACGATCACGCAGGTGAGGATCGGATCGGTGTGGACGGTGTGCGCGAGCTCGGTGGCCAGGAAAACCACGCCGAGCACGAAGACCGGGATATCCTCCTGAACGTGCTTCAAGTACCAGATCGTAGCCCCCCCCAGAGCGAGACCGAGGGGGAAGGAACCGAGAATTTCCCACAGAAGCGAGAGCAGAAGCGCGTACTGGCTGCCGCTCGAACCTCTGAGGAAACCCTTTGCAACAGCCAGCACCAGTGCGAACGCCACCAGCACGGCGACGTCGATCACCACTGCGACCGCGAGTGTGCGCGAGGTCATTGGGCCCGCCGAGCGCGTTTCGTTGATCACCGCCACCGTGGTCGACGGGGAGATGGCCGTCGCAACGACGCCCAGCAGCAACGCCGAAAGCACGCCCACACCGAGGCTGGGCCACGCAACCGTGCTGAGGGCGGGGAGAAACAGCAACGTCAGCACCCCTACCACGACCGGCACAACCAGGAAACGCGCGCCCACCTGCCACGCCACCCGACCGATGATCGGCCGCAGAGTTCTGACCCGCAGTTCACCCCCGGCTGTAAGAGCAATGATCCCGAGAGCCAGACGATTCACCAGGTCCAGCCCCTCGACGGCGGAAGTGCGCACTACGTTGCCGACGTACGGTCCAAACAGAATCCCCGCCAGCAAGAATCCGGTGATCTGTGGCAATCGGGCGATTTCAGCCAGCTTGCCCAGCAGCGCTGCCCCGAGCAGAAGCACACCGAGGGCGGCCGCACTGTCCAGCCGACCCAGATCGTGAGCGGGAGTCAGAAAGCGGAGCAACCAGCAGAGAGCGCCGAAAACCGCCAGCAGGATCAGGTAAGCCGACGTACGGCGCCAGGCGGTGGGCTCTGCAGCTCTCAATTCGGCACCGGTCACACCAGCACCTCCCTGCGCGGTGCACCCACCGGCTCTTCATTTCTGTACAGGAGCCGCAAGCCCATTGGCGCCAGTACCTGATGCAGGAAAATGGAGACCACCACCGCGGACAACACTGCTCTCGCAATCTCACTGGGGAACAGCAGGTCGAATTCAAGAGCAATCGCCACCGCGATTCCTCCCTGCCCCAGCAACCCCAACCCTAGCTCCGGTGGGAAAACCTCACGGTCTCGGACAAAGTGGGCAGCCACGAAGGGCACCGTCAGCTTCGCCAAGACCCTGATCCCCACGTAGACCAACCCGAACAGCCAATGCGAGGGTACCGAGAACTCCCACCTCGTACCGGCGAGCAACAAGAACACGATGTAGAAGGGCTTCTCGGTCTGCGAAAGCAGACGCAAGAGCATCATCCGGGCACCAGGCAGGTTCGCCAGCAAAACCCCGACGAGAAAACTCGAGAATAGCGGGGACATCGAAGTCGAAAATGCCGAGCCCCCGACGAAGCTAATCACCCCGATGGTGACCAGGAGGATCTCGTCCCTACTCGACAGGTAACCCAGGAAACGGTGGTAGAACAGACCGAGCAGCAGGGGGGCTCCAATTCCGATCAGCAGGCCCGGTGCTCCCGGAAGCACCGGCTGGACGAAGGCGTAGGTGAGCCCCAGCACCAGGATGCCCGGAAGAGCGTCGAGGGCCGAAACGATCCGCAGGAGGTAGGTCACACTGGCCATTCGGCGCACGCCACGGGACATGATCGCGATGGCCATCGGCGAGGTACAACTCGCCGCAGCCACCAGCGCAAGGGCAGCGATGCCCACAGGGCCTCTCGTGTGACCCACCAACTGCAGGCCCGCCGCCACGGGAAAGCTCATCAGCAACGCTGTCCCGACCGGGAACCCAAAAGCTGCGGCGAACGAGCCCAGGGGAAAGCGCGAAAGATAGTCTCGACCGAACTGGAGGCCGTACAGCACTCCAAGCCAGCCGATGCCGATTGCCAAGACCGGCTCCAGGTCGCGGACCACCCCTTCGTTGATCCAGCCGAGCGCGCGAGGGCCAAGGAGAGCACCAAGGGCGATGTACTCCCCTCCCAGCAAGATGAAATGACGGGTCCGACCCGTGATTCGCACCCTTCCGAGCAGGAGACGTGCCCCCACATAGCCGAAAGCCAGCAGCAGGGCGAAGATTTGGGACGCTTTCATCGAGGGGAGGAAACTCTCTTCTTTGCCCGTAATCCCCTGCCGGAGAAACACGACGCGGACGTTCCAGCAACCACCTCAGCCTCGACCCACGATGCTAGCGGCGAAGAGGGACAGGAGGCAAGGGGCGCGGAAAAAACAGGCGCCTGCCCACGAATGCCAGGGGACTGAATCAAATTGAATCCCAACGGTAAGCACAGCACCGAGCCTGTGCCGACAGCAGCGAAATCAATCTGTTCGCGGCGATCCCGCTTCCGAATCGCGGCACAGAAAGGCCAGTCCCCGAGAATCTCAAGGATTGTTCGAGGGCGAAATTCACAAAGACGCGACAATTTACACCCGTCTCACCGGTGCCGCAAGGGAAAGATGCCCCAACTATTCCCCACTTCGACATGGCAAATCGCCCCTACTCCAAGGCCACCCCAGCAGCCCCCGAAATCAGCCCCAGATCTACTCAGATGCGCCCCGAGCCATCACCCCCCGC
>CAYXFI010000440.1:0-3395 GCA_964464205.1 uncultured Cytophagia bacterium | reverse complement strand
CTTGTCCGGATGCTGGGTGTAGCGCCCCGTGACCATCCAGTCGGTGGGACCCAGAATCTCTACGTTGTCGTGGACCAGCACGCCGTTGTGCAACACAGTGACCGTGGCCGGTCTGACGAGCTCCCCGTTCTGGTCGAAACGCGGTCGGTGGAAAATGATGTCGTAGCTCTGCCACTGACCCGGCGGTCGACACGCGTTCACCATCGGCGGGTACTGGCCGTAGATGGCAGCGGCCTGACCGTCGGGGTAGGTGTCGTTCTGGTACGAATCGAGGATCTGGATCTCGTATTTCATCATGAGGTAGAGACCGCTATTCCCCCGCCCCTGACCAGATCCGGAAGGCGGAGAGGGTGCCGCCCACTCGAGGTGGAGCTGGCAATCGCCGAATGCCCTTAACGTCCGGATTGCGCCCGAACCCGGGACAATCTCCATGTACCCGTTCTCCACTTTCCAGCGCGCGGGACCGCCGTCCAGGCTGCGCCACTGAGAGAGATCGGTGCCGTCGAACAGCACAATCGCGTCCGATGGCGGCTTGCCGGGCTGATCCTGCGTGCTCGCCGTACCGGGGTCCACTACGGGCGGCCGCGGACGCGACATGTCGTGTTGCTTCCAGTGCACGCCGCAACGTTGCGCGAAGCTGGGTACTACCATCAAGGACCACAGCGACACGATCGAAACAAGCGACCAAGTCTTTCTCATCGGTTCCCTCCTTCGAGACGATCACCTCGTTACAATTTCAGCCTGCCCGCGCGAAAGATAGGCCATTCTCGGTGCAATTTCAACCGGGGACGATCCCGTTGACTTTTCCTCTCTCGTAGTGTGCTCCGACGCCTGCGCGAATGGATCCATCCGAGAACGCACGGCACGCAGATTAGCGCAGACGGACGCTGATGAACGCAGATTCGACCCTCTGAGGAATTCTCGCAACAGGTGGGAACGTCTCCTCCCAGCGCCCTTCGGTGTCCCGGGGTCGATTTCGGTCGGCCGGCTGCTCCTCCTGGTCAACGCCCGTTGCTCACCGGTTTCTCGTAGAGAAGGGGCAACCACCGCAGAAATCCGCGGGCGCACACAGGGCCTCTGGAAAGCTTGCGTCTGTTCCCTGCGAGGGGTCGACCGTGCAGGAGCTCGGATCGACGGCAGAACCTGAAGTGCTTCGCCTCACCGAGGAGGCCGGCGAGGAAAGATCAGCGTCCATCAGCGCGCGTCCGCGGAGGCCGGCCCCCTTTGGGCTCAAACGAGCCCGTCTCTGGCGCCGAGAGCCCTGGATCCATCGAAGATGTCGAGATTTGGCCGAACAGGTGTTGACCTTCCCGCCGCTTGTGCCTAATTTCCCACAGTGTCGTTGCGGTCCTCTTGGTTCAGTGCGGACTTCTGATCCCGCGCGTAGGGAAACCTCAAACGAAGCAAAGGAGGCCGCCGTGCATCGATCCCGTTTGTTCCGGTTGGGGCTGGCCGGTCTTCTGGTGGTGGCCGTCAGCCCGGCCCTCGCCCAGATCCCAACCCACTCCCTCACCTTCGGCACCTGGTTTCGGGAATGGCTGGTGTGTGGACCGTTCCCCAACCCGCTGCCGCCCGGGCTCCACGACTACGCCCACGACCGAACCTGCATCGGCTTCTACACTGACTACCTCGAACCCATCGGTGGGGAGCGCAACGCGCGGCCCCGTGAAGGCCTGGCCGTCCCGGCGCCCGATGGCCGCAAAGTCGTCTGGAGGCGGGTGGTCTCGCCGGACGACTACCTGGATTTCTGCAAGATCTTCTCGCCCAACCAGCAGGTCGTGGCTTACGCCGCCTGTCAGGTGGTAGCCGAGCGGGACACGGAGGTCGTGCTGGCCCTGGGCAGCAACGACGGCGTCAGGGTGTGGCTCAACGGCGAGCCGATCTGGGAAAACCACCGGCCGCGCGGCGCGGAGAAAGACGACGATCTGGTACGCGTCCGCCTTCACAAGGGGCCCAACCTTCTCTTGCTCAAAGTCGATCAGGGCTACGGCAACTGGGGCCTCTACGCCCGTTTCCTCTCGCTCGAGAAAGCGCGGGAGTTGCTCGAGAAGCGCCGACCGGATGTGGAGCTGGAGCTCGAGGCTGTTGACGACAGCGTACGCGTGAATTTCGGGCGGACGTCAGACTTCCTCATCCTGCACCGCGTACCTGTCTACACCGCGGAACTGCGAGACGCCCGGGGTCGCGTGCTGCAGACCCGCAGCGCTCCTCTCGGGCGCCCGGCGACGTTCCAGACCGAAGGTCTTCCCGATGGCCCCTACTGGATTCGGTGCCACGTCCTTTTGCCGCTGGGCAAGGGAGAAATGGAACAGGAGCAGTTCTTCTTCCACGGTCAGAGCCCGGTGACAGTACGCCTCGTCGACGCCACCGGCGCGCCCTGCTCGCTGGCGGTGGAAATGCTGGACGCCAACTTCCGCACCCTCGACGGTGCCACACGCCTGCGAGAACCCGGGGTCGTGGAACTCCTGCGCACCGATGTTTCGCCCTTCTTCGTCCGGGCCCTCGTGAAATGGCCTTCTCTCGGCACCCGCTGGGTGTTGGTAGACAACGGCGGCCGCGGCTACGTCCCGCCCACGGACGGCACCCTCGAAATCGATTTTCTCCACGAGGCCGTACACAGCTTGCGCCGGCGACTGGAAACCTTGTTGCGCGAACCCGAACTTCCCGGCTGGTACCGGCGTCTGCTTCAGCGCCGGTTGCAGCAGATCCCGCTTCACGACAAAGCCGCCCCCGGCGATCTGTACGGTGCGCTCTTCGGGCTCTCCACGCTGAAAGCTCGACTCCCGGGCACGGCTGGTTTGACCGTGTGGACCGCGCCGTCTCTGGAGAAAGTGAGCCGCACGGAACCCGTCCCGGCCTTCCGGATCGACACCCTCCACCTGGAAGTGGCCCGGGGCGAAACTGAGGCGTTGCAGCTCGTCCTGCGCGGCAGTCGTCCCTGGCGGAATCTCACCGTGCGCGTGAGCGACCTGCCCACTCCCGGCGGACACAGGCTGAGCGCGAAGCACGTGGAACTACGGCGCGTGGAATACGTGGCTGTAGAAACGCCCAGCGATTTCTACGGCAGCGTGGATCTCTGGCCCGATCCGCTTCCCCCTCTGAAAGAACCCCTGCACCTGCGGCCAGGAGAGAACGCCCCGATCTGGATCGCCATGTCAGCGCCGCGGTCGCAGGAACCCGGTCTGTACCGCGGTCGCGTGCAGGTGCTGGCTGAAGGCCAACCGCTGGTGCGGATCCCTCTGGAAGTGCACGTGCTGAACTTCACGCTCCCGGAAGAGCCAACGGTGGAGACGGCTTACGGCGTTAGTCCCGACCGCCGCTACTTCGGTCCCGTGAGCGACGAGGAGTTTCGGCGCATCCACGATCTGACCATGCAGCTCTGCGCGCGCTACCGC
>CAYXFI010000439.1:0-3401 GCA_964464205.1 uncultured Cytophagia bacterium | reverse complement strand
ATACCAACCCTCTGCGATTGCGCTTCGTGACGGCCGCCTGGGAATGCACCTGAAGCAGACGGTGTCGCACGTGACTTCCCTCCTCGGAAGAATCCGAGCACGCTACCGAGCGCCGGGTGGGTACGGCGAGGTTCTCTCGCTTGCGATTCCTTTGGTGCTGAGCTCCGCGGCCTGGTCCATCCAGCACTTTGTGGACCGCATGTTCCTCACCTGGTACTCTCCGGAGGCAGTGGCCGCATCGATGCCGGCTGGGATCTTGAACTTCACGATCATGAGCCTGTTCATCGGGACGGCCGGGTACGTCAGCACTTTCGTGGCCCAGTACTACGGTGCGGGTCGCTACGATCGCGTCGGTCCCTCGATGTGGCAGGGTATCTACGTCTCGCTCCTCGGCGGCGCGGTTCTGGTAGCATTGGTGCCATTGGCTCGCGGTTTCTTCAGTTTCGTGGGACACGACCCGCGGGTGCAGGAGTACGAGGTCGAATACTTCCGGATTCTCTGCTTGGGTTCTTTCCCGCCAATCGCCTCAGCGGCCATGGGCGGGTTCTTCTCCGGTCTGGGGCGCACCTGGCCCGTGATGTGGGTGAACGTCGCCGGGATTGCCGTGAATTTGATCCTCGACTACTTGCTCATCTTCGGCAAACTGGGTTTTCCCAGCCTCGGCATTCGTGGAGCCGCACTTGCTACGGTGGCGTCGGGTCTCGTCTCCTTCTGTAGCTACCTGGTTCTCCTGTCGTTGCCGCGGTGCCGCAATCGCTTTCGCACGCTCAGCGGCTGGCGTCCCGACCCGGTGCTGTTCAAGAGGTTGCTCCATTTCGGCTTTCCGAACGGCCTACAATTCTTCCTGGACATCGCCGGGTTCACTGCCTTCGTTCTCTTCGTGGGACGATTGGGAACCGTTCCCCTGGCGGCCACAAACATTGCCTTCAACATCAACACCTTGGCCTTCATGCCGATGATCGGCTTCGGTATCGCCGTGTCCGTGCTGGTCGGTCAACGGCTGGGTGAAGACAAGCCCGACCTAGCCGAGCGTTCGGTGTATTCCGGCTTTCATTTGACATTCGGCTACATGTCCATCGTGGCTGCCCTCTACGTCCTCGCTCCCGGGATCTTCCTCGCTCCTTTTGCGGCGCAGGCCGATCCCGTGGCTTTCCAGCCGATTAGCCGTACCACCGTGGTTCTGCTGCGCTTCGTGGCTCTCTACTCGATTTTTGACACGATGAACATCATCTTCGCTTCGGGGATCAAAGGAGCTGGGGACACGCGCTTCGTACTCAAGACGGTCGTGGTGGCGTCGTTGTTCCTCTTCATTCTGCCGACGTACCTGGTCGTCGTGCGCTGGGGGCTGGGCATCTACGCAGCGTGGACGGTGGCCTCGATCTACATCATCTCTCTCGGATTGTGTTTCCACGCGCGTTTCGTGCGGGGCAAATGGAAAAAGATGCGCGTGATTGAGAGGGGAGCACCCCCGGTACCGCCCTCCGTGCCCGAAGCACCCACGGTGGAACTGGACGTGTAGGGTCCCGTCCGGCTTGCCCTGAGTGAACTACCGCAGCCCCACCCAGGCGCAGGTAGAGCGCCTGAAGTTCCTCGGCGCGTTTGGGGGGTTAAAGAATCCCGAGCGAACCACGAAACCGCGGGGCACACTCAGAAGTGCCCACGCCATCTTGCCCCAGGGTTTCGCTATCTGCGATTCGTTAGCCGTTTCCTGAGAGCCAGACGCGCCGCGATGTTGTGCTCACGGCGGGACCATTCTTGTCGCTACCTGGAGAATACTCCGTTGGACCGCTTGGCAGGCAGAATGTCACGCTCCGAGAATTGGAGCCACACGCGGCCTCTTCGAGCTCAGAAGCGGCTGACCAGACGTAGTACCACACCGTTGAAGTCCGGGGCCAGGGTGCAAACGCCTCCCGCGCAGAGTAGACCGGCGCGGCGCCTGCCGAAAGTGAGCGTCAGCATGTGGCGTCCTTGGAAGGCGTACGCCAGAGCGGCAGCCGGGTACCAGCGACGGTTTTCTCCCGGTTTGTCCGAGTAGTCGGCCTGCAGGGCGAAAGACAGGTCGGGGGAATGACTCAGGTTGATCGTGCCAAGTACGTTCGTGTAGGAGTCGCCGTAGACCGGCCGGACCCGTTGACCCTGGAAATCAACGATGACGCTCCAGCTCCCGCGGACGTATCTCTCAACTTCCAATACGGTGGTACGAGCCCATTCCACATTGAAAGCCCGGTCCTGCGCGTCATCGATCGACACCCTTGTTGCCCACCTACCCAGCGCCTCGTAGCGGAGGTCCAAAAACGTCTCGCGGTAGCTTGACACATCCGACTCAGCGTGGTCGCTACCCGCGTTCACGTTCAGCAGGATTGTGTACCCGTCCGCTGGGGACCACGTGGCCTGGAACTGGTAGCCTCGCTCGTCGTCGGGCCGTAGCAGATGCGTGTGGCGGTTCAACAGGGAAATCGGGTGGATAGGGACGAGGGTGGGCGGCTTGCTGAACGGGAGGTCGAACTCCCGGTAGTCTTTGTACTCGAGGCTCAAAGCGAGTTTTCCCGCCACTGCGTCGAGAGACGCGTAGACTGCGCGGGGCCTCCGCGTATTCGGCGATCGCCGGAGCTGCCACGCGTGTTCGGCCGAAGCAACCACGGGACCGAGGGACCACTGAGGACGGCTCGCTCGCAGCTGCAACGGTCTGGAGCTGCTCGGCGGGGCCCAGCTCAGAGCACTGAACCCGACGGAAAGGCCTGTCACCGGCCGGAGTGTGGCGTCCACGCCACGCACCACTTCCTGGCATGTCGGCGAGTAGGCGGAGAGCGGTCGGGCGCTGAACAGCCGCACCTCCATCCGGGGCCGGGTGAATTCCAGCCAAACGCCGTCCGCGTTGCGGTCCAGCACGAACGATCGTTCGATCCGGTGCAGGGTCATTTGGCGGATTTCGAGTGACTGGAATAGTCCTACTACGTCAGTTTGGCTGCTTCCAACCCGTTTCGCCGCGCAGGTTTCGGATCGCACCCTGCACCACGCGGCTCAGTCTGCATTGGTCCAAAGGAGACTATGAGCGAGACGTTGTCGGCTTCATCAGTTTTTGATGGGGCAAAACTAGTCTTGCTACGTGAGTTTCTGGGTGAGTTGAGGCCAGATCGCATTCGGGGCATGCTCGGTCGCAAAGAGACCGCCTTTGGCCAAGACGCGAAGGGGAGGAAAGACAATAGCCGACAGTTGCATCTCGACTTTGGAATCGTGCGTGCCCTTGGTTCGGCTCCTTTTGCGGCAAGAGGTCAGGGACTCCACCGAAAATTCGAGACTGTTCGCTCCAATCCACGAATCTCGAAGCAGATACGTGAACCGCGGCGGCCTGATCCTCTCGGCTCCTGGCGCAAGAGGGAATCCAAGGAGATCTGCGCCAA
>CAYXFI010000438.1:0-3424 GCA_964464205.1 uncultured Cytophagia bacterium | reverse complement strand
CCGGTTTTCACAGGGCTTTCCGCCAAGCCCCTCATCCACAGGGAGTCCGCGAGTCGAGCGGTGGCCTCGTGCAGGGTCACTGCGAGACCCAGGAAAACGACGATCCAGAAGCCCGCCAGGCCATACTGGCCCTTCAGCAACGCAAGCAAACCCCAGGCTACCCAGGCGCTGGGCAGAAATCCCGGAGAAGCGTGCCGGGTGAGGTTCTGGAGCGACTGCACGTCCTGTGGGGCCGGCACAGGTGCGTCCAGGCCCACGCGGCTCCGCAGGAACTCCAGACCGAACCAGAACAAGAGGAAGCTGAGGCCCATGAGAGCCGAAAGCAACTCCCGGGCCCGTTTGGGAGGCAGCGCTCGCCCTACAGCAAAACTGAACAACGAACCCAGGTCTGTGATTACGAAAATGAACGCGAAGGTGAGCAGGAGAGCGCCGGGGTAGTAGATCGGTGTTGCTCGGCTGGCTACACCAAGCGAGATGACCAGGGCCGGTGCGAAGGCGAGCACAACGCCGCTATTGATGAACCCTACCTCCAACAGCCGGAAGCGAAAGAGGGCGACCCGATTCAGCGGTACGCTGAGCAAAAATCGGGTTTCTCCCGAGAGCAGGAAGATGTTCGTAGACAGGGTGCTGCCGCCGAAGAAGAGGAGAACCAGAAACCCGACGAACATGGCCGAAAGTACGGCCCGCAAGAGAGCCATGGATTCGTCCAGTGCCAGAACTCCCCGGAAAATCTCGTAGCCGATCAACCCGATCCAGACCCAGAAGAAGGCCAGAAAAAAGGGTCGCAGCCTGCGGATTCCGCGCTGGTTCAGCCAACTGTTGCGCCAGGAACGAAGCCGTGCCCAGAACAGCAGACCGAAGGTACCCGAAGGAGGAGAGGCCTTGAGCTTCGACGTCTCGAGCCGATCGTGGAGACTGTCTGGAACTGACGTACGATCCACAGAAAACCTCAGTTCTTGGTCAAGCGAAGTCAGACGAAGGCGTTTTGTGGATTCGACTGCCTGGCCGAGACCCCGGGCCGCTGCTGACCGCCGTCGGGGCTCCTGTATCCCGTCTCTGGCCCCTGCCCGGGAGACCACAGGAATGCCGCACCCTTGGGAACGTCGGGCGAGGACCGACTGGCGCGGGCGAGCAACCTGCCCATTCCCCTTTGCTCCACTGCGGCCCCGGTGACGGCTGGGGACGTCAGGACTTGCTCTCCAGAGCCAGCTTCACGCGTGGAAACGGTCGAAACAGGGGGAGGTGGCTCTTTTTGCGCCCTCCGTCCGCCTCGGCCTCTCGGCGGGGGCACCAATCCGGTCCTCGAGCTTTCCGCCGGTAGCGAGGTGCGGATTCAGGAGGCCAGGAACTTCCGTACCTCCTCGTATTCGGGGCCACCGGTCAGTTCGAGGAAGATGTCCTCGAGGGTCTTGTCGCCCGCGCTCGACTGGGAGCGGAGCTCCTCCATCGAGCCCAGCGCCACGAGTCTTCCCTGGTTGATAATGGCCACCCGGTCGCACATGTTCTCGGCGATCTCCAGGATGTGCGTGGACATGAAAACGGTCACGCCGCGTTCGTCCACCAAGCCGCGCAGCACGTCCTTCAGCGTACGGGCGCTCTTCGGATCGAGGCCGATGGTCGGCTCGTCCAGAAACAGCACTTGCGGTTCGGGCAGCAGGGCGGCCGAGAGAGCAATCTTTCGCTTCATGCCCTGCGAGTAGGACTGGATCATCTCTCCGGCCCTGTTCGTCAGGTCGAAGAGATCCAGCAGTGTCTTTGCGCGGCGCCTCGCGTGTTCGGGCTCCAGGCCGTACAGCGCGCCCACGAACTGGAGGAACTCCCATCCTGTCAGCTTCTCGAACAGGTGGATTTCCTCCGGTACGGTGGTGAAGACTCGTTTGGCGCGCTCCGGCTCCTTCCAGACGTCCACTCCACCCACCCACACACGACCGGACGTGGGACGGAGGAGGCCAGTGGCCATTTTGATTGTGGTGGTCTTGCCGGCGCCGTTCGGCCCGAGGAAGACGAACAGCTCGCCGTCCACTTCCAGATCGAGCCGGTCGACGGCCACGAGATCGCCGAATGTGCGCGTCAGTTGTTCAAATCGAATCACAGGCCAACCTGTAGCGAATCCATTTCACTCCACACGGAGGACCGCCAGAAACGCTTCCTGGGGAATCTCCACCTTACCGAATTGCTTCATACGTTTTTTGCCTTCCTTCTGTTTCTCCAGCAGCTTCCGCTTTCGGGTCACGTCCCCGCCGTAGCACTTCGCGGTCACGTTTTTCCGCAGGGGCTGGATGGTTTCCCGGGCGATCACGCGGCTGCCGATGGCGGCCTGAATGGCCACCTGAAAGAGCTGCCGGGGGATCAGCTCGCGCAGTTTCTGGCAGACCTTCCGGCCGTACTCGTAGGCCTTGTCGCGATGCACAATCACCGAAAGGGCATCGACTGGTTCCCCGTTGATCAGAATGTCCAGTTTCTGGAGGGCGCTGGCTCGGTAGCCTTTGAATTCGTAGTCGAGACTCCCGTAGCCGCGGGTGACGGACTTGAGCTTGTCGTAGAAGTCGAAGATGATCTCGGCGAGCGGAAGTTCGTAGTGCAGCTCCGCCCGCCTGGGGTCGATGTAGTGGGTGTTGAGGTACACGCCCCGTCGCTCCTGCACGAGTTGCATCACCGCGCCCACGTATTCGCTGGGCACGATGATCACCGCCTCGACGAAAGGTTCTTCGATCCGATCGACGTCCCCGGGCGGGGGAAGCTTGGCCGGGTTGTCCACCTCCACCATCTCGCCGCGCTTGGTCCACATGCGATATTTGACGTTGGGGACCGTGGTGACCAGATCGAGGCCGAACTCTCTCTCGAGCCTCTCCTGCACGATTTCCATGTGTAGCAATCCGAGGAAGCCGCAGCGAAACCCGAAGCCCAGCGCTAGAGAACTCTCGGGTTCGAAGGTGAGTGCCGCGTCGTTCAGGCGCAATTTCTCCAGCGCGGAGCGGAGCTCCTCGAACTCTTCGCTGACAGCGGGGAACAGGCCCGCGAACACCATTGGTTTCGCTTCGCGGAAGCCGGGAAGCGGCCGCTCCGCCGGTCTGTCGCTCCGGGTGATGGTGTCGCCCACGCGAGTGTCGGCCACTTCTTTGATTCCGGCCATCAGGTAGCCCACCTCGCCGGCGTAGAGCCGATCGCGGCGGTGGTAGCCCAGCCGGAGGATCCCCACCTCATCCACTTCGTACTCCTTGCCGGTGGAAAAGAAGCGAATGCGATCGCCGGGTCCCACCGAGCCGTCGAACACGCGGATGTAGGGCACGGCTCCCCGGTAGCTGTTGAAGACGCTGTCGAACACGAGGGCTCGCAGCGGTGCCTCGGGATTCCCGCTCGGGGGCGGGATGCGCTGCACGATCGCTTCCAGCACTTCCTCCACTCCCTGGCCCGTCTTAGCGCT
>CAYXFI010000437.1:0-3429 GCA_964464205.1 uncultured Cytophagia bacterium | reverse complement strand
TTCCCTCCCGGCAAGCGGTTATCCGGGCCTCTGTACCATTGATCAACAGCGCGGCCGCAGCGGAGGCGCGTGGCAGGGCTGAGCCTGCGTTCGTTCGCTGCCGCTGGCGGTCAGGAGAAGACGATCGTCAGCCGCCTGGGCGGAGGGGTTGGCGCGGAACGAGGGGATTCGTGGATTCCTGCGCGTGTGGCCGTTCAGCGGACTTCGGCGTGCTGTGGGAAGCACGAGGCCGTGCCATCAGGTCGGAAGAGTCCGAGCTTCGGTGCAGCGCCCGCCCGAGAATCCCATTTGGCCGTCGGCTGACACGTCCGGGGCCACGGAGCCGCTGGTGACCGGAGGAGGGGCCGACGAACCTCAGGCCACTTTCGGCTCGAAGAGGTGCGCCGTGTCCGCTGTAGGGTCGCTTACCATGCGCCACGGCCGTTTCCCCCGCGGATCGGTGAGTGACCCGTCCGACAATTACGAGGGCGTGGGCACGGACGTGATCGGTTTGGCATTTCCAACCCGCAGTCGCAAACGGAAGAGGGCGAAAAATGCGTGCACTCGTCGCTAGTTGTGTATTCGCATTGCTGGCAGCTTCTTTTCCCGTTGCAGGTTCATCCGACGCTCTGGCTGGTGGAGCGGGATTGATTCGTGGGAGAGTGGTGGATTCCGTCACGGGCGAACCTCTGCCGGGTACGAATGTCTACCTGCTGGGGACTCAGTTGGGTGCTGCAGCGGGGCCGGACGGAAGCTTTGTGATCCCGAACGTACCGTTCGGTCGGTACGTTTTGAGGGCCACTGCGATCGGGTACGAGCGGCAGGATTACGAACTCGTGGTGGACTCGGAGGTGCCCCGGGAGGTCACGTTCAGCTTGCATCCCACCACTTTACAGGGGGAGACGGTGGTGGTCACTGGCACACGGACCGCTCGTTTCGTGAAGGATACCCCGGTTTACACGGAGGTGATGACCGCAGCGGAGATCCGCCGGCGCAATCCACGGGACTTTCTGGAGGCCACACGCTACGTACCTGGCGTGGATCCGGAAGTGGAGTGCTCCGTCTGCAACACGGCGTCCATTTCCATCCACGGCATGCCGGGTCGGTACACCCAGGTGCTTGTGGACGGTATCCCGCTGTTTGGGAGCCTGGGTCAGGTCTACGGCTACATGCAGATTCCTCCCAGCCTGATCGACCAGATCGAGGTTGTGAAGGGAGCGAGCTCGGTGCTCTACGGCTCCGACGCCATCGCGGGCATCGTGAACATCCGGACGCGCGAGCCCTCCTCTGAGCCGGAGGTGAGTCTAGAAGCGCAGTTGGGGAACTACGGGGAGCGGAGGCTGAGCGCTGTTTCGTCGTACAGGGTCGGGAAGGTGGGAATCGTGATGAATGCCGAGTTCTACGGGAATCGCGCGGTGGACCGGAATGACGACGGCATCACGGAGTTCGCGGGCGCGTCCCGAGGGTATGTGAATGCCAAGATCCTGCTGGATCTGGGTGCCTGGACCCAGGCGCGGTTGAGGTTCTCCGGCCTCCAGGAACGGCGGCAAGGTGGGGCAGTAGCCAGCAGCGGCTCCTTCATCGAAACGATCGATGTACCGCGGCTGCGCGCGTTCTCGGAGTCGATTCTGACGGAGCGGAACGAGTTCACGGCGGATCTCACCCGACGCCGCGAGGATGGCTCGGAGATCGCGCTTCGGGCGGGACTCACGCGCCATTTTCAGGACTCGGATTACGAGGGCTTCGTCTACGTGGGGAAGCAGTGGATGGGCTACGCCGAGGCGCAGTGGGCCAGGTCGGTCACGGGTGCTCATCACGTCACCGTGGGCGCCTCGTATCGCTGGGAGAAACTCGACGAGAGCGCGGCCATCATGGCGTACGACTACCGGACTTCCTCGCTTTTCTTCCAGTACGACTACCGGCCTCATCTGGGGCTTGAGGCGGTGGTCGGGCTGCGCTGGGACTACCACAACGTGTACGGGCACATCCTGACCCCCAGTTTCACTCTGAAATGGCAACCCAGCGTGGAATGGACAACGCGCCTGACGCTGGGCAGAGGGTTCCGCGCTCCCACGGCGTTCTACGAGCTCGATCACGGCACGGGTGCCAAGTACAAGTACAACACCAAATATCTCGCTCGGAAAGCGGAACAGGCCTGGAGTGCTACCCTCACCGCCGGCCGCGACCTGGACGGAGGCAATCTTGCGATTTCACTTTTCTGGCATCGGCTGGATAACTACATTGCTGCCCACAATGATCCCGTCCAGAAAGCCTTCATCGTCGAGAATGTGGAGGAACCGTCGACCATCTACGGGTGCGAGCTGAACGGCACACGCCGCTTGTCCTCGGGTCTGACGTTGACCATCGGCTACATCTACGAGCGGTATGAGATGGCCCCCGGCACCCTCGGCTACGCGCGCCCTGAACACCGACTGAAATGGGCCCTCGACTACTCCCCGCTCGCAGGAGCAAGCAGGTTGAGCATCGACGGAGAGATAACCGGGCCCATGAAGCTCCGGGAGGTGTACGGGCTGGCCTATAACGCCGATGGCACGACCAAACGGGCGACTTCGCCGACGTTTGCGGTAGTCAACGGAGAGATCTCCAGGGAGATCGGCTCCGGAATCCAGGTGGCCGTGGGTGCGCGCAACATCCTCGATTTCCACCAGAACGACGTAGAATCCCCGCTGATGTACGATCAGCAAGGACAGCTCGGAGACGTGATCTACATCTGGGGGCCATTGCTCGGTCGCCAGATGTACGTGCGTCTGCGCGTTGCCCTTTGAATAAGGGTCAAGCGTCGTCAGCGGGAACACGTGGATTCCGCCCAGTCGTTCAGCGGGACAGGATCATGCGGCGCGAGGTGCGCTGGCCATCCGCTTCCAGCACGTACAGGTAGGTGCCACTCGGCAGCGAGCCTGCGCGGAAGTGGACCCGGTGGGCGCCCGCCGTCATCGGACCGTTGCAGAGCTCGGCCACCTGGCGTCCCAGCGCATCGACCACGACGAGCCGCACTCTCCGCGGTTGGGCGAGCTGAAACGCGATGGTTGTTGTGGAACGGAACGGATTTGGGTAGTTCGCGTCGAGGCTGAAAGTGCGCGGCGGCCGACCCTTCGAATGGGCCACCCCTGTCTCTCCGTAGGGCACCGAATATACGCGGAGGTCCGATAGGATGCCCTTGAAAGCGGTGCCCAGGCCCCAGTGGGATGTCAGGATGTTCCTCTCGCCGCCGTGTCGGATCACGAAGGAGTCGCTGTGGACCAGTTGACCGTCCAAGTACCACTCGCCCCGGGCGCGGAGGCTGTCGTACAAGATGGTGACGGTGTGGAAAGCATTGCTGGTGTAGAGATTCTGACCGGCCAAGTCCACCCTGTGATCGTTGAGCAGAGGCATCACTCCCCCGTCGTCGCGCAGGTAGAGGCCGATCCAGCGCCACGTGCTGCCGCCAAT
>CAYXFI010000436.1:0-3429 GCA_964464205.1 uncultured Cytophagia bacterium | reverse complement strand
AGCTCCACCAGTTCCCGGGGCAAATCGGGACGCACTTCGTTCAGCTTCGGCCACTCGCCCCAGGCGATCTCCTGCATGCATTGGGTCGCCTCTTCCGCAGAGGAGAGTCGGTTCCCGGTCAGCATCTCGTAGAGTGTAGCCCCGGCGGAGAACAGGTCCGAGCGCTCGGACACCCCCCGTCCCTGGGCCACTTCCGGAGCCATGTAGGCGGGGGTGCCGGTAACCTCGAAATCCCGGCCGTCCTCGCTTCCCCTCAATAGAGCCAGACCGAAGTCGGCCACTTTGGTCCAGCCGTCTCTTGCCACCAGAATGTTCGACGGTTTGATGTCGCGGTGCAGCACTCCGCGTTCGTGAGCGTAGGCCAGCCCGCGGAAGAGGTCCCGGGCGATCGTGAGGGCCACCTCGAGCGGCAGCGCTCCGTGCTCCGCGATCAGATCCGCCACGCTCGGCCCATCCACGAACTCGAGAGCCAGGTAGGGTCGACCTTCGCGCTCGCTGAATTCGTAGAGGGTCACGATGTTGGGGTGCTGCAGCCGAGCGTAGGCGAGGGCCTCGGTGCGAAACTGCTCGACGAATTGGCGTCCCGCGCCTTCCGTCCGCAACACCTTGAGCAGCACGGGGCGCTCCAACACCGTGTCGAACGCGCGGTACGACACCGCGGTGGGGCCCTCGTGCACCACCTCCTCGATGCGGTAGTGAGCGAAGTTTCGGCCTACCTCTTCCACTCTTTCAGCCTGTAGTGTAGCCATCTGCGGGACACGCCCAATTGCTTGGCGGTCCGGCTCACGTTGCCGTTGTTCGCTTGTAGCACTCTCAGCACGTGCTCCCGCTGCACTTCCTCCAGCGACCGCGTGACGTCGCCGACGGTCTCGACCTCTCGCAGAGGTTCCAGTCGGAGGTCCGCGGGAGTGATGTACTCGGATTTTGCCAGCACAATAGCCCGCTCCACCGCGTTCTCCAGCTCGCGGATGTTGCCCGGCCACGAGTACTCGCGCAGCGCCCGGTACGCCTCGGGAGTGAACCCGAGGATCTTCTTCGGCG
Source organism: uncultured Cytophagia bacterium (assembly GCA_964464205.1). Lineage (GTDB taxonomy): Bacteria > Zhuqueibacterota > Zhuqueibacteria > Oleimicrobiales > Geothermoviventaceae > Zestofontihabitans. Next base: position 2,388 of record CAYXFI010000436.1, on the reverse strand, counting down.
AGCGGCGCAGGTACTTACGCAGGAAATGGTCGGCCAGCAACGGGATGTCCTCCTTTCGCTCGCGGAGCGGGGGCAGGGTGATATGGATGACGTTGAGCCGGTAGTACAGATCCTCTCGAAAGCGCCCGGCTCGCACTTCGTCGGCCAGCACTTTGTTGGTGGCAGCGATCACCCGCACGTCGCTGTGGCGCAACTGCGTCTCGCCGACCCTTCGGAACTCACCGCTTTGCAGGAAGCGCAGCAGTTTGACCTGCACTTGCGGGCCGATTTCGCCCACTTCGTCCAGGAACAGAGTACCTTGATTGGCGGCTTCGAACAGACCGATCTTGCTCTCGTGGGCGCCCGTGAACGCTCCCCGGCGGTGGCCGAAGAGCTCGCTCTCCAGCAGGTTCTCCGCCAGAGAGCTGCAGAACACGGTCACGAACGGGCGGTGGCGCCTCGGACTGTTCTGGTGGATGGCCCGGGCCACCAGTTCTTTGCCCGTCCCGCTTTCCCCCTCGATGAGCACGGTGGCGTTCGAGGCACTCACCTCCGGCAGAATCTCGAAAACCTCCCGGAGAGCCGGGCTGTTGCCGACGATCTCAGAAAAGTCGTACTCGCCGCGGAGTTGCTCCCTCAGTTGCCGATTTTCTTCCCGAAGCGATGCGTAGAGGCGAGCGTTCTCCAGCGCTGTGCCCGCTTGGCTGGCGAAGGCTGCGAGGAAAAGCAGAGTTTCCTGGTTGAATCTGCCGCGCCCGGTGAGGGAGTCGACGTAGATCGCTCCCTGTACCTGGCCGCGAACGACCAAAGGCACGCACGCCACCGAGCGCACCTGGGCGTTGATCACGCTCTCGGCGGCGCGGAAGCGCTGGTCCACGGCGGCGTCTGTGGAGAGAACGGGATCGCCGCTCTGAAGCACTTGGTTCACAATGCTTTCCGGGGGACGGCCGATTCGGGCCGCACCTTCTTCCGAGATGTTGTGGTACACGGCCACGCGCACCCTCTCCGGGCCTTCGCGCAGCACCAGGAAGCCCCGTTCGGCCCCCACGGTTTCGACGGCCACGTCCATCACCCTCCGGAGGAGCTCCTCGGGGTCCTGGATCTGGTTGATGGCCTGGCCGATCTCAAAGAGGCCCTGCAGGAGCTCGCGGCTCTGTGGTAGTTCAGGTTTCGTCATGGGACCCGGAACGCTCCTTCTTTCGAACGCGATCGATTGCCCCATTCGTCGACGATCCACACCGCCCAGTAGTACCCACCGGAAGCCAGCGGCTGGGGTACGCGCACCTGCGTCGAGTCGGAAGGCAGGCCGTCCGCACGCCAGGCTGGCAGCGTGAGGCCGCTTTCCAGTCGCACCACTTCCACGGACCACGTGAAGGGGAAGCGCACGCTGACCGGTCGCCAGCGGAGCCACGGCCGCGGGGGCGCCTCCACGTAGCCTTGCGGGCTTTCGAGAACTGGGGTGGCTTCGATGATGCGGGAGATGTGGAGCGCTTCGCTGGAGGCGGTGGCTCTCAGCCGGTCGGAAGCGCGGATGCGGAACGCGTGACCCTGCAGTGATTCGAGGGAACGATTCGGAAGCTCACGCTCGAGCACTTCGGTTGCGAAGGCCCGGTATTTCGATGAGTACGTCAGCGTGTCGATCACCCCCACTGCGTCGCACTCGAGCCAGACGGCCACGAGATCGCCCGGGCCGTCGGGATCTCCCACCGACGCAACCGCGGTGAGCACGTAGAGATCGTCTGGCGGCCACCAGCGGCTGATGTGGGAGGTTGTGAGCAGACAGTTTCGGATTTCGGGGAGGGCGTCGAGCCGAAAAAGGAGCGGGTCGGGTGCAGCGTGGCCCGAGACTTCGACCCGAAGTGAGTCTGGTCGGTAACCCTGTTTGCTCGCGTAGACGGTGTAGGCTCCTGGGGGCACGTCGGGCAAGTTGAAATGTCCGTTCAAATCGGTGGCGGCCAGCCGTCCCAGGTCCGGCATGGCCACCAGGGCTCCCGGCACGGGCGAGTAAGGCGGGTAGATCCCCGTCACGATGCCGGTGAGGCGCTGGTGCGCGCTGTAGTTCGGGTTCTCCGGATCCAGGGGATTGGAGTGCGGCGCGTCGCGGGTGCAGGAAGATTCGATGGCGATCAGGGCCGGGGCGCAGAGAAAGAGCAGGACTGCGCGTAAACGCAGCCGCGAGACGCAGGTTCTCGACGGAGTGAAGGTCATCGCAACTCCCCGGCCGACACAGCGGCGCGACGAAGCGAGTTCGGGCGGATTGTCCGTGCACCGAAGTCACTGCCCAAACCCGCTTGAAGTACGGTTTCGCTTCAAGCTCGCTGAAAGATAGGAAAGCTGCGGTGAGCAAGCAAGGCGGAAATGGAGAAAGAGTGCACAATGTGCACACCTCCAGATGCCTTCTCGCCCGTG
>CAYXFI010000435.1:0-3432 GCA_964464205.1 uncultured Cytophagia bacterium | reverse complement strand
CCACCCCCGCTTTGAGCCAAATGAGCACCCCCCTCTCCTGAATCACCTTCCGGCTCTCCGGGTATGTCACCGTACCAGCGCCAAGCGCGACCACCGCAAATGGCAGGAGGCAAATCTCCCGTAATACCTCCGCTTCGACCATCCGGTAGAATACTTCCCCTTCCTCGGCAATGACTCTCTCTACCGGCTTTCCCAACTTCGATTCGACGGCGCGGTCCAGATCGTAGAACGGCATCTGCAGGCTTGCGGCCAGCCTTTCCCCCACCGAAGTTTTCCCAGCGGAGAGAAAGCCGGTCAAGAACAGGTGTGTCCGATCCATCGGCCCGCGCATCTCGATCCCCACCTCGCTGAATCCTCGCGCAGCATCCTTGCTCTTCTACGCCGCGCGAGGGGTCAGGGATTCGTCAGCAGCACTTTCAGGACACCCGGCTCCTGCGCCTTTGCGAAGGCCTCCAGTCCCCGCGCGAGGGGGTACTCCCCGCTGATCAGTGGCTCCGTTTCTACGAGCCCGGCTTCGAGCAGTCGTAGCGCCGGCTCGAACTGCCCGCAGCGTGACCCGATCAGTTGAACCTCGTCCACCACGATCCTGGACGTATCGACAACCGGCTTCGCAGCGTAGGTGCTCTTGAGCACAATTGTGCCCCTCGGGCGGACCAGTTGCAGCGCCGTCTCAAACCCGTCCGGACTGCCGCTCGCCTCCACCACTACGTCGAAACGACCCCACCACTCGTCGGAATGCTCGATCGGAACGGCGCCCCACTGAGCGGCCAGCGCGAGCTTTCGCTCGTACTTGCCGAGGATGCGCAAGCGACACCCGGTGAGCCTGAGGATCTGCACGATCAGCAGCGCCAGTTTGCCGTCCCCCACCACGGCCACGAGGGAGGCCGGTTCCACGTGCACCTGCTCCAGGATCTCCAGAGTTGCCGCCAGCGGCTCGGTGAACACGGCTGCCCTGTCGGGTACCGAAGACGGCACGGGATGGAGATTCTCCACCGGGAGCGTGACGAATTCGGCGAAACAACCCTCCTTGCCCAGGATTCCCAACACTCTCCGATTCGGGCAGTGACGAGCCAGACCGGCTCGGCAGAACTCACACTCCCCGCAGGCCAAATTGATCTCCCCCACCACGCGGCGCCCTACCCATTCCGGCTTCCCCGGTGCCCCCGCAACTTCGCCGACGAACTCGTGGCCCAAGACACCGCGGAATCCAAAGTAGCCCCGAACGATTTCCAGATCGGTGTTGCAGATGCCCGCAAGCCGGACCCGAATGAGGGCTTCTCCCTCGGCAGGCACCGGGCGCGGTAGATCCGCAAGCTCCAAATCCCCGTCAAACCGAAGAGCGAGCATGCAACACCCTCCCTCCTGCCCCGCTCACTCAGGATTCTTCTCACCCTGGGCCTTTTCGTCCGGCCGCTCCGCCTCGGCAACTTCCTTCTTCCGCTTGTTTTTAGATCGAGCCTCGCCGGCGGGTTCAGCCTCCTCGGCCGGCTGCTCCGGCACCAGTCGGCGCAACTCCTCGATCCTCTGCTTCGTCAGCTCGATGTGCTTGGTCATCGTGGGGGGCGCCAGATCGAGAAACCGTCGGTACGCCTGAAGCGCCTCCGCGTAATCACCCTTCGAATCGTGCGCCAGCGCCAGGTTGATCCAGGCCTCGTAGTATTCGGGACGCAGGCTCAGGGCTTTCCGGTAGCTCTCCACCGCCTTGTCCAGTTTGCCGCTCTTGCTGAGGGCAATGCCTCGATTGTTCCACGCCTCCGGATAGTCGGGCTTCAGCTTGAGCACCAGATTGTAGTAGTGGAGCGCCTCTTCTCCCTTGCCGAGACGGTTGAGGGTGTTGGCCAGGTGGAAATAGGCCGCGTGGTGTTTCGGGTTCCGCTTCACGGCGGCCACGAGGTGAGGTACGGCCTCTTCCCGTTTACCCTTTCTCAGCAGGACCAGGCTTTTTTCGAAGAGCAACTCGGGATTGTCCGGCACCAGTTCGAGGCCCTTTTCCAGGACGCGCAGAGCGTCGTCCAGGCGATTCAGCCGCCGTAGAGCACGCCCCATCAGCAGCAGAGCCGCGGGGTTGCCCGGCTCAGCTTCCGCAACGTGCTGGTAGGCCTCCAGCGCTTCCCCAAGCTTCCTCTGGCGGTCGCAGGCAAGTCCGCGATTGACCCACGCCTCCACGCAGTCTTCCCGGATGGCGAGTGCGAACCCAGCGTACTGCTCCGCCTCCTCCCAGCGATCCAGCTCCAGACACACGGCCGCAGCATTCACGTAGGCGGGCACGGAGGGGATCCACCTGGCAGACAGATCGTACTTGGAGAGGGCATCCAGGTAGTTGCCCTCCAAATAGGCCTGGTTGCCCGCCCTCCACAGTTCCAGAGCCTGGAGCCCTTCTGTGATCTCGTCCTGTTCCTTTGCCGTGATCTCCGCCTGGATCTCCTCATCGGAGTTGATCATCCGGTACAGCACGCCCGGTCTCGGCAAACTGCCCCCGGCCGACCCAATCCGGCCAGCTCGCAGGTCGAGCACGAGAACCACCACGTTCACCAGCAGCACGGAAAGAATGGCGGCCGCCGCCAGGACCGGCGCGCCGCGTGGGGCTGTGCCCTGAAGCTCCATCGTCACTGCGAGCAGGGCCCCGGCCAATCCAACAAGCTCCACGGGTACCAACCACCATCGGCTCTCCCGAACCGCGAAAAAAGCCAGAAGGACCATGAGCCCCGCGATGAGAATTCCGCTGATCGCTAGGATCGTCATCTCAGGATCGCTGCTGCTCCTCTTGCTGCTTCGCCAAACTGTCTCCGAAGGACAGGTAGTCCCGCAAGGGACACTGCCCGCACGCGGGTTTTGACCTGCAGAAATGATGCCCTACGTACACCAGTAACGCGTGGTACTCGTTGAAAAGCCTGACATCGGGCGGGAGAACGTCTTCGAAAAAGTGCCGCAGTTCTTCATACTGGATCTTCGGCTGTACCCAACCGTGTCTTGAGCAAATCCTGCGCGTGTATGCGTCCACCACGAAAACGGGTTTGTCGAGTGCGTACAGGAGGATTGAGTCGGCGGTCTCCGGGCCGATTCCCTTCACCTCCAGCAGCCGCCGGCGGAGAAGCTCCGTTTTCTCCCCTCTCATCCGTTCAATGGACCCACCGTACTCATCCAGCAGGAACCGCACGAGCGCTTTGAGCTTCGCGGCCTTCTGGTTGTAGTAGCCCGAGGGCCGGATCAGCTCCGCCAGCCTCCGTTCGTCGACCTCCGCCAGGGCTCGCGGGGAGAGCAATCCCTCCCTCTTCAATGCCGCGATGGCTTTCTCCACATTCCCCCATGCCGTGTTCTGCGTCAGGACCGCGCCAACCATCACCTCAAAGGGAGTGTCGGCTGGCCACCAGCCCCTGGGACCGATTTCCCCCAGCAATCTCTCAAATACTTCGAGCAGGAGCTTGCGCCGGC
>CAYXFI010000434.1:0-3432 GCA_964464205.1 uncultured Cytophagia bacterium | reverse complement strand
GGATCCGGTCCCGGAACCTGTCCAAAAGGGCAAACCCGCCGCAGGTGGCGGAAGTGCTGCTCGAACAGAACAAATCTCTGGGAGCGTCGCCTGCCACGTTGGACAACGTACATCGGCTCGCCGAGGAACGCACTTCAGCCGTGGTGACCGGGCAACAGGTGGGCTACTTCGGGGGACCAGCGTACACACTTTACAAGGCCATCACTGCCGTGGCTCTCGCGGAGGCCATCGCGGCCAGCACCGGCGCTCCGTGCGTGCCCGTGTTCTACCTCGTGTCCGAAGACCACGACCTCGAAGAGATCCGTCACGCGTGGTTTCTCGACGCTGGCCACGAGCTCAAACGGCTGTCCGTACAACTCTCCGAGCGAGCCCGGCCCGCCTGCGAGACCACGGTCCCGAGCTCCTGTCTCGAGGACCTCGACTGGCTCGCCGAGCACCTCCCCAACTCGGCACACAAAGCCGACGTACTCCGCGCACTACGGGCGGCCTACGCCCCCAGCACGCCCTTCCACCAGGCCTTCGCTCGGTGGATGCTGCACTTGCTCGGGGATTTTGGTGTGGTGATCCTGGATCCCTCCGATCGCAGGCTCAAGAAGTTGGCGGCGGACCTCTTCGCCTGGGAAATCGAAGATCTGTCGCCATCGACACGGGCTGTGCTCCAATCGACGGAAGAGCTGAAGGATCTGGGATATCCCGCCCAACTTCGCCTGCACGAAGGTCGGCTCAATATGTTCTACCTCGAGGAGGGGCGTCATCCAATCACGGTGACCGAGCGAGGTTTCCACGTACGCGCGCTCGGCAAAGATTGGACTCGCACGGAACTGGCTGAACTCGCCCGCACTTTCCCAGAGAAGTTGAGCCCGAACGTGGTCCTCCGCCCCCTCCTCCAGGACATTCTGCTCCCCACCGTCGCCTACGTGGGCGGCCCCGCCGAAATAGCGTACTTTGTTCAACTCCGGGGCGCCTACCACGAGTACGGTCTCGAAATGCCCATCATTTGGCCACGGGCCGGGTTCACCCTGCTACTGCCGTCCGTCCGCCGCTACGTTGAACGCCTCCAGATCGACCCCACCGAAGTAATCGCAGAGGGGTTGAACCGATCCCAGCTCAAATTCGTCGGCGAAGATCTCGAGCGGATCCAGAAGAACCTGGGGAAGCTGGAGCAGACGATCCGCAGAAGCTGGTCAGACCTCGAGCGTGATGTTCTGGCGATCGACGGATCGCTTAAAGGCTTCCTCGAGAAGTCGCTAACCCGAATCGTCCACACCCTGGGCGAAGTCGAATCAAAAGCCTCGCGCGCAAAACGGATGAAGGATGAACAGCTCATTCACCGGCTACGGGTCATCGAGAATACGCTCCGCCCCCTGGGGAAACTGCAGGAACGCGTTTTGAACCCGTTGGTCTTTTTCACCAGGTCAGGCAAAGACCTCCTGGTTGAGCTTAGGAATCATGTACAGCTCCGAGAGCCGGTTCACCTGATTCTGCCAGTCTGAACGGAGATGGCTGGCAATCCGGCTCTGTATCTCTGCCGACATCAAGCTGGAGAATCGACATGAAGCTGGACGTCCTCGCTCTTGAGGCTCATCCCGACGACGTGGAGCTCGCCTGCGCCGGAACCCTGATCAAGCTCAAGGGACTGGGGTACCGGGTCGGGGTGGTGGCTCTCACTCGTGCCGAGTTGGGAACTCGCGGTGATTCGCGCACCCGCCTCACTGAGTTTCGGGCTAGTGCCTCGGTGATGGGCCTGGACGCGTGGGGGGTTCTGGACATCCCCGATGGCAACATCGAAGTCAATCCGACCAATCGGTGGAAAGTCACCGATGTGATTCGGAAGTACCAACCCGACCTCATCTTCGCTCCGTACTGGAATGACCGCCACCCCGATCACGCCAACGCCAGCCGCCTGATTCGTGAGGCGGCTTTCCACGCAGGCCTCGCGAAGGTGAGGACACAGCATCCGCCACACCGGCCGCGCACCATCGTGTACTACCCAAGCTACTTCGAATTTCAGCCCTCATTCATCGTCGACGTGAGCACAACGTTCGAAAAGAAGCTCGAGGCCGTTCGTTGCTACCGCTCCCAGTTCCACGTGCAGGATGCCCTTCGGGACGGCGAACCGGAGACGTTGCTGAGTCGACCCGACTTCATCGAATTCATCATCACTCGAGCGCGCTACTGGGGGAGCAAAATCGGCGCGGCGTACGGCGAACCCTTCTACTGGCCGAATCCCGTGCCTGTGGAGGACCCGGTTCGGACCTTCGCGAGCCTCAGCGATTTGCGGTAGCTTCGAGCCGTGCAGCGGTGAGGATCCCGCTCGGGAGGTGAGACTGTGGACCGGGAAATGAGAATCGGCATCATCTGTTACCCGACCCAGGGGGGAAGCGGTGTCGTCGCCAGCGAATTGGCGATGGCGCTGGCTGAGCGCGGGCACCGGGTGCATTTGTTCAGCTACGCACATCCCTTCCGCCTGCCGGGTTTCCAGCAGAACTTGATCCTCCACGAAGTGGAAGTGTCCAGCTATCCGCTATTCAAGTATCCACCTTACAGTCTGGCTCTCGCCGCCCGCCTTGCGGAGGTAGCACAGAGCGAAAAGCTGGAGATCATCCACGCGCACTACGCCGTGCCCCACGCGACCAGCGCTTACCTGGCAAAGCAGCTGGTGGCACCACAGCCCCTCAAAGTGGTCACCAGCCTGCACGGCACGGACATCACCCTTGTGGGAAGTGACCCGTCCTACTACCCCGTGGTGCGCTTCTCTATCGCCCATTCGGATGCGGTCACAGCCGTTTCGGAGTACCTCCGTCGCAAAACGCTGGAAGAATTCCGGATTGAGAAGGAAATCCAAGTGATCCCGAACTTCGTGGATACGCACCGGTTCGACGGGGTGGTGCGAGCTTGTGACCGGAAGAGGTATGCCCCCAATGACGAACCGATTCTCGTGCATGCTTCCAACTTTCGTCCGGTCAAACGCGTCGGCGACGCCATCCGGGTCTTCGCTCGCGTTCGGGAGAAATTGGCTTGCAAGCTCCTCCTAATTGGCCAGGGCCCGGAACGCCTCGTGGCGCAGCGCCTTGCGAAAGACCTCGGTATCGCCAAAGACGTCTTTTTCCTCGGCGAACAGGAATTCCCCGAGAACATCTACGCCTGCGCGGATCTCTTCCTCTTACCGAGCGAGGAGGAGAGCTTCGGGCTTTCCGCCCTGGAGGCCATGAGCTGCGGGGTACCAGTCATCGCCACGGACATCGGGGGACTACCCGAACTCGTGGAGCACGGTAAGACAGGCTACCTCTTCCCCGTCGGCGACATCGAGGGAATGGCCCGCGCGGCCATCACTCTCCTCCGCGACCCGGCCCTCCACCACAGCATGAGGCAAGCGTGCCGGCAGGTGGCCGAACAGAGGTACGAGCGGTCGAACATCGTGCGAGTGTATGA
>CAYXFI010000433.1:0-3434 GCA_964464205.1 uncultured Cytophagia bacterium | reverse complement strand
TCGGCGTCGATCGCCGTCTGCACGACGGGCCGACGGATGCGCTTTGTCCGGGCGCAGCGTTCTCCGGCAGGCTCACTCTTCGCAGGGCACATCTCGAGGGAGGGTACGTCAACTTGAGCCAAGTCGAGACAATTCAGGAAAAGCCATGCACTTGCGGCACGCAATACCGGGTGAAGCCATGCGGGACTTGATGATCCGACTGTTCCCTGCACTGGCAATTGCCATTTTGGGCGCCTACCTCGCCGGCTGTGAACGGGAGACGAGCGACACAAGCCCCACGGCGAGGGGTGTGGCGGTGGAAGTTCAACCGGCGGAAATCGGGCTGGTCCGCGAGAGCATTGTTGGCTGGGGCCGCGTGGAGCAGCTCCAGACCGCGGAGGTCGCCAGTCCGACCGAGGGCCGGGTTCTCGAGCTCGCGGTCCTGCCCGGAGACCGGGTACGAAAGGGCCAGATGCTGGCGAGGATCCGCCGCGCCGAAGCGGAGATCGTCCGTGGCAGCGGATTTGCCGAGGTCGAAATCCGGGCTCCTTTTGCGGGCACGGTGCTGGAGCGGCTGGTTCGGAACGGTCAGGTTGTGGCCGTAGGTCAAGTGCTGGTGCGCCTGCAACCCGATGCCTCCCCCCTGCTGTTCCTACGAATACCGGCGTCGTCAGCTCACCGGGTGCGCCCCGGTCTCCCCGTGACGGTCCGCTTCCCCGCTCTTGGAGAAGTGTCCTTTGCTGGAAGCGTAGAGACCCTGCTCCCGGCCGCGGACCCGAGCACGCAGAAAGTCAGCGTGCGGGTGAAACTCCCCTCCGATCCACGGATCGTGCCCGGTCTCTTCGCCGAGGGCGAGATTCACCTCGCCGAGCGGCAGGCTCTGCGGGTCCCGGACATGGCCGTGCTCGCCAAAGACGATACAACGGTCGTCTTCCTCGCCCGTAGGGGTCGAGCGGAGATACGGCCGGTCCACGTGGGGATTCGTTACGGACCGTGGCGTGAAATCTGTGCAGGCCTCACCGAAGGCGACTCGGTGATCGTGGTCGGCAACCTGCATCTCGAGAACGGAACACCCATCGAAGTCCGCGGAGGGGCCCGGTGAAGAGGCTGCTGGAGTTCACGCTGGGACGGCGGTACGCGGTCTTCGCTTCTGTAGTTCTGTTGCTGCTGGCCGGCTATCTCGCGTTGCAGCGCCTGCCACGCCAGGTCTTCCCCAAGGCCACGTTTCCCCGAATTCAGGTCACCCTGCACAGGGGCTACGCACCCCTGGATGAAATGGAGATCGGGATCACCCGGCCAGTGGAACAGGCGCTTGGCACGGTCGAAGGGCTGACGCTCATCCGCTCCAAGACGAGCCGCGGCTACGCGGAGATCGACCTCTTCTTCGATTGGAAGGTGGATCCGTTCCGGGCCTTCCAGCTCGTCCAAGCCAAGCTGAGCGAAGCGCGTAGCACCTTGCCTTCCGACGTATCGGTCACGGTCCGAAGGATGACCACCGCAGCCTACCCCATCTCTGGTTACGGGATCTACTCCGACAAAAGGACTTTGCAGGAGCTCACCGACCTCGTCGAGTTTTCGATCCGGCCCAACCTGATGGGGATACCGGGACTGTACCAGGTCGAGATCGTCGGTGGCCGTCTGCCGGAATTTTGGGTGGAACTGGATCCCGTCAAACTGGCGGCGCACCGATTCACCCCGGACGACGTAGCCCGCTCCCTGCGAGCTTCCAACGAGGTCCGCTTCGTCGGTCGATTTGAAGAACGGTACCGTTTGCACCTCGGCTTCTCGGATACCCGCTTTCACACCGCAGAAGACATCGGGGATTGGGTCGTCGCGTTCCGCGGAGATAGCCCCGTGCGCATCCGCGACCTGGCCACGGTCCGGCGGGCTCAGTCCGAAGAGCTGATTCGCACCACCTGCGACGGTCATCCGGCGGTGCTGTTCAATATTCTCAAGCATCCGGCGGCCAACGGCCTCAAAGTGAGCAGTGCAGTCGACGCCAGGCTCGCTCAGATCCTGCCCATGCTACCCCCGGACGTGAGCGTGACCAAGTGGTACGACCTCACTGACTTCGTGCGCCGTTCGCTCGCCGGTGTGGTCCACAGCATGCTCATGGGTAGCCTGATTGTCATTGCCACCGTTTGGCTCTTTCTCGGCGCTCTGCGGTTGACCCTCGTGGTGGCGCTCGTGGTCCCGACCGCCGTGGTCTCGAGCTTTCTGCTCATGTCCGCCCTCGGCCTTTCGCTCGATTTGATGAGCCTGGGCGGGCTGGCAGCGTCCGTCGGAATTCTCGTGGACAACGCCATCGTAGTGGTGGAGAACGTCGTCCGTCATCGACGCGAGGGCCAGGCGGCTGGCACCGCCGTGGTGGAAGGCACCTCCGAAGTCCTCCGCGCCATGCTCGGCGCTACCCTCACCACCATGATCGTATTCCTGCCCCTCACCGTCGTCGTTGAGGTCACCGGCGTGTTCTTCCGGGCCATGGCCATCGCCCTCGTGAGCGTGGTCGCGTTCTCCCTGCTGCTGGCTACCTTCTTCACGCCCTCGCTGCTGGCGACGTTCGGCCTGGGCCCCGCGGTGAAACTCCCCGGGAGGCGCTGGTCCCATTCAATGGCGCGGCGCTACGGTCGCCTTCTGGCCGGTCTTCTGCGGCGACGGTGGGCAGTGCTGGCAGGAGGTATCGTTCTGGCCCTGATCGGCTTTGGGCTGTACAGCCGCCTCTCCACGGGCTTCCTCCCCGAGTGGGATGAAGGCACAATCGTGCTCGACTACAAAGCCCCTCCCGGCACTTCCCTGAATGAGACCGACCGCATGATGCGGGAAATCGAGCGCCTGCTCGGGACCATCCCCGAAGTGGCCAGCTACTCACGCCGCACCGGGTGGGGCCTGGCGCATCCACATCCAGCCAACGAAGGGGATTTCCTCATCTCCCTCCGTCCCGACCGGAAACGATCCACATTTGAGGTGATGGAGCAGCTCCGGGCTGAGCTGGAGGTACGGCTGCCGACGCTCGACGTGGATCTCTTCCAGGTTCTCCCGGACCGCCTGGGAGACCTGACGGGCCACCAGAAACCGGTCGTCGTCAAGGTCTTCGGCAACAACTGGCAAGCGCTCGAGCGCGTAGCGAGGGATCTGCAGTCGAGGCTGAAGGGAGTCCCCGGTCTCACGTCGGTGCGACTGGCGGTCAGCGAGAGTGGACCGGAGTTCGTGGTGAAACCGCGGGGACCCGAGGCTGGGAACGCAGGGCTCACGCCGGAGGCGGTGTCCCAGCAGGTCGAAAGGGCCCTGTGGGGCGAAGTCGTGACCCGCGTGCGCGAAGGACTGCGCCTGGTGGCCGTGAGGCTCCGATTCGAACCCAGGTACCGCCGCTGGTTGGACGAGCTGCCGCAACTCCCGATCTTCCCCCCCGGAGGCGAAAGCGTGCCGCTCGCTCAAGTGGCCGAGATCCAACACGC
>CAYXFI010000432.1:0-3442 GCA_964464205.1 uncultured Cytophagia bacterium | reverse complement strand
TTTCTCTACTTCTACGTGGAGACCGCAGCGCCGCTCACGCCCTGCTCGGACCCCCGCTGGATGAGACTCTGGCTCGACGTGGACCGGGACAAGCACACCGGCTGGGAAGGCTACGATTTCGTAGTGAATCGCCTCAGCCCTGGCGACTCGGCCGTGGTGGAATGCAGCAGAGACGGGTGGAGCTGGCGGCGCGTCGGCTCCGCGGCCTACGTCGTGCGCGGGAACCGACTGGCCCTGAAGATCGCCCGGCGTCTCCTCGGATTGAATGAAGGCGAGCCCCTCGACTTCGAATTCAAGTGGAGCGACAACGCGCAGGAAGACGGGGACATCATGAGTTTCTACGTGAACGGTGATGCCGCTCCGGGCGGCCGGTTCAACTACGTCTACTGCACTCGTGCCCCGAGCCGGGTCGGAAAGGCACAAACGGTGCCGCACAGCTTCCGGTTGTTTCCCAATCACCCGAATCCGTTCAACGACGAAACCACGATCGAATTCGAGCTGAGTCGCAGTTCGACTGTAGCCCTCGCAGTGTACGACCTCGGTGGGCGACGGGTCCGGCTCCTGCTGCGCGGGCGATGCGACGCTGGGCGCCATCGCGTGGTGTGGAACGGGAGGGACGATGCGGGCGTGGCTGTTCCCTCGGGCGTCTACGTGGCGCGCCTGAGGGTGGCGGATGGGGAACAGCAACAGATTCGGCTCGTGCTGCAGAAATAGCGGGGTCGGGGGAGGTTTGTCTGCGAGATCGGATCGGCTCGAAGTTGGGCCACGGTGTTGCTCGGTCGCGCCTCTGTACCCGGCGGGACCGCCTGAGAACACCCGATTGCGGTCTTTGGCGGAGCTCTGTGAAGAAACCCGTGTCGAAACGCAGCGACCCAGGGGGCGCGGAGCTCGAGACGGAAAGCAGCGGGAAGCCGTTTCGTGCCCCGGTGTTTGTCGGGGTCCGGGCTTACTCAATCGAGATGCGCCGCAAATGCAGGCGCGTCTGCATCGAGTCGGGTGATCGACGAGCTTGACGGAGTAGGGGCAGGTGCTTTTTCTCGCCCCGCTCAGCCAGACCCGGGGGAAATGACGTTGGGATCTCTGCGTTCGCTCCGACCCTGGGGTTTGTCAGAATCCCTCGCCAGTCTCCTCCGCCTTCGAACTGGTGAGGGAGAGTTGCGGTCTACACGAATCCAGCGCGGGTCGATTGCCCAGGGCAGCACCGTGAGGTCGGGGCCTGAGCGATCTGACGTGCAGAATGGGGCAATCGGCTGGCAAAAACTCCTTGCGAATTTTCCCTGATTTGCTAAAATATTTTCGCACGCAGGCGGGTGAGGGATGAGAGGCATTCCGATCAAAAAGCTGTATTACTCCATCGGAGAAGTCAGCCAGCTCACCTCGCTCGAACCCTACGTGCTGCGGTACTGGGAGACGGAATTTCCGGAGCTCAAGCCGAAGAAGAACCGGGCCGGAAATCGGATGTACACGCTCGAGGACGTCCGGCTCGTGTTCTTGATCAAGCGGCTGCTGTACATTGACAAGTACACCATCGAGGGTGCGCGGCAGAAGCTGAAGAGACTTCGCGGGAACCGGCAGCTCGAATTGTCGTTGGATGAATTGCGAAAGGACGATGTCCTCTTTGAGGTGAAGCGAGCATTGCAGGACATCTTACGGACGCTCGAGGGGGACGGAAAAGCGGAAGCGCAAGAACAGTCGGGGCGTGGCGCAGCCAGGTAGCGCACGTGACTGGGGGTCACGGGGTCGCTGGTTCAAATCCAGTCGCCCCGACTACGCAGATAGAAGAGCCGCTTCTTCGGAAGTGGCTCTTTTCGTATGTGCCAGATGTGAGATCCAAAGTTGGTAGCAAAACCGGGTTTCCGGCGAAATGAGAGTCGTTCTACACGGTAGCGTGCTGAAGAATCATTTCGTCATCTGGGCCGAGACGGACGGCGATTTTCCCATTGATTCTCCCCTCTTTCCCTTTCGCTGGAGGCAGCCGTTCTCGGGGATTCACCCGTACTCCGTTCCCCCCTCTGTGGTTGAGTGCCACAACCCATTGCCCAAGGGGCGGAGGGTCCGGGTGTACGTGCCTGTGCTGGCTGTCGGGGATTCTCCTCAGCCTTTGCAGCCTTTCCTTCGCGACACCAGTTGGACCGGAAAAGGCGCCAGACTCAGACTCTGGGCGGTGTACGCAGAGGCGTACAGCTGGCGCAAGGCGGTGGAATTTCTCACCCTGTGCGAGGCAAATCCCGAGCTTGGCCCCGGCGTGTCGGTCGGCCACGACGTGCGGGTTTGGATCCGCCTGCTCCGCTTCACGCGGGAGCTCGTGGCGCGATTCCAGTTCGGCGCATCTTTCAGGCGCGACGGCGGCCGAATCAGCCCCGTGTGGAAACCTTCCTTGAAGTCGGCGGACGAACTGCAAGTGCGGGCCCTGGTGCGCACCCTGTCCGACGCCGCGGTGGGAATGAGGACGCAACGCCGCGCGGAAGTTTTCAGAAGGCGAACGGATTTGGCCGAAGAGTTCATCTACGGTGTCCTCAATGTACTGGTGAACCGACTGGTGGGGGAAATCACTGCGCGAAGCCCATCTGAGGCTACGGCCGATGTTTTCGGCAACGTGGCGGCTGGTGTGCCGTGGGGGCAGGTTTTGCGCGAGGTGAAATGGCTCAGGGAGGACGAAATCAACCGGCTCCCGGCTGCCGTACGCAACGAGCGCCAGTGGGGACGGAAACTCGCGCGCCAGGGGGTGCGGCCCGTGCGGCTATGCTTCCGCTTGCGCGAACCCGAACGAAAGAGGGGGAAACGAAATCCCGATGAAAAGTCATCCCATCGCTGGCGGCTGGAATTTCTGCTCCAGGATGGTGAGAATCTCGCTGTAGTCGTTCCCCTCCCGAAAGTGGCGATGGCTCAGAACGAAATCGGGCTCATGTGGCGCGCGAACCAGCGTGAGCTGAGGACGCAGGTGGAAGAGGCTCTGCGAGCTGCTCGGAGGTTAATTCCGGCACTGGATATTCGCATGAGCTTGAAATCCCTGCCAGGCTCCGTGTGGCTCAGCGAGCTCGAGGCCTATCGCTTCGTCACCAGCCAGGCGGACAAGCTGCTGCGGCGCGGATTCGGAGTGATCCTGCCCGAGGATTGGAAAACGACTCCGGTCGACTCTCCGCTCGGCGTTCGAGTGCGGCTGGAAGATGCTGCCGGTGCAGAGTCTGACGTAGGGACGCGGTTACCTGCGGTTCGAGTGCGTACCGCTGTGACCTTCAATGGAGAAGAGCTGCCGCAGGAGGAGGTGAAGCGCCTGGTAACGGGAGGGGTTCCGTTTCTACACTGGCGCGGCAATCTGCTGCCCGTGCCTCGCCAGCAAATCCATGCTCTGAAGCGGCTCTCGCTTGCCGATGCGGAGGAGGTGTGGACCGCAGACGAGGTCCTGCGGATGATGAGCCGGCCCGAGGAGTGGTTTTCTCCG
>CAYXFI010000431.1:0-3452 GCA_964464205.1 uncultured Cytophagia bacterium | reverse complement strand
GTTTCCCTTCTATCAGATCGGCGCCCCGGGGTCAACCCCCTTTCCCTGAAAAACCGGAATTTCTACCGGAAAAATCCCGCCGCCGCACTCCGGTGATCCCGGGAAACCTGTTGCATGCCCGCCCGACGGATCCGGGCTGCAACTCTTGCCACACTACCCAAGAAACGCTTCGGCCCGATGCCACTCCAAAGCCGTGCGGGACGGCCTTGCCGCCGGATCGTCCGGAAGATGGAGTCTTGTACCATGCAGGCCATAGTAGGAACGGCCGTTTTCGAACTCGTCGCGGAGCCTCTTGCCGACCACAAATCGATAGTCCTCATCTACGGTCACGTAGCCGCGGTCGAAGAGGCGATGGAGATCCGAGCGAAGCGACAGGCCGTTGTCAAGACTATGCTTTCCACCGGCCGAGTAGGGTCTGATGTGGGCCGCCTCCAGGACTGGAAGAGAATGTTCCTGAGTCACCGAGCATGCGCGACCGTAGGCGTCGAGAATCATCACGCGGAATATACCTTGACCCATTCTTGGCCGATGGAACACCGGCCTGCCGTAGCGGGCCGCGGGCTCCCGGGCCGTCTGAACCTCGATCGTACCGTCGGCCAGCCGCTCCCGGCATTCCGTCCAGATCCGCAGTCCCTCTCCAGATGTCAGGTCGTATCGAGAGCCGCTCTGAATCCGGATCTTCCAGTCCCCGGGTGCAGGTATCCAGGCGTCGCGAGCGAAGAAGCGAGCCTCAGCAATAAGACAGCAGCCGATCCGGCCGGCCGCGTCGGCTTTGATGCGCGCACCCTTCTGAATGGCACCGAGCCGAACCCGCAGGCCCTGCAAGCTGTCGACGCCGTTGGCGCGACCGAACGTCTCCCAGGCAAGCCAGTCGGGCAGAATGGTGAAGTCGGCAAAGAAACCGAACCCGGCGATCGCATGGTGTGGGGCCTTGAGCTTGAAGAAGAACGGTGTGCCTGTGTCGAGGCTGAACGGCCGCGCACTCGGCCGCCAGAAGTTGGCGTCCTTGGGGCCGGGCTCCTCGAGCTGATGCTCGTACCATCCGGGATCCGTGACTGCGACGTACCCGATCATGCCGCTTCTCCAGCAAGACCGTCCGCCACCCGCAGGTCGTCGAGACTTCGCGCCACCTCCGATATCGACAGGGTTTCGGGGAGACGAATCGGCACACCGACGAGCGCCAGCCGAATCCGTCGCCGTTCCCCGGAAAGTCTGGCGCCGGTGACGGTCCGCCGTTGCTCCACAAGCCGGGACCAGGTTCGTTCAAACATCGGGTAGACCAGAACAGCGGTGACCTCCGCGCCGTCGAAAAGTGAGCTGTAGGCAAGAATCTGGTGCAGGTCCCGCCGGTGTTCCTCGCGCAGCTCCTTGGAGAGCGCAAGCCAGCGGGCCTCGTCGAACTCCTGGAGGTGGCCTTTGTATTTTGCGTCGATGACATAAGCGTGGTTTCCCGCACGGACGACAAGGTCGGGAACCAGGCTGCGCATGCTGCCGTGGGCGCCTCGATCCCAATCGATGGGGATCATGGTCTCGTCAGCACGACCGGCGAAGACTTCGCCTCCGAATCCGCGCGCCCACGTGCGGACTACATGCTCCACCCACCGCTCGAAGAGCTCGTGCATCGGCAGGGCCCAGGCGAGCCCGTCGGTCTCCGCCGCTCCGGCAAGGCCACGCTCGTCCACGATCCAGCCGAGTGCCTGCAACCCTCGCTGAAGCACCGCGGACGGCAGACCCACGGCGCGGCTGAGCCGATCCAGCGTGCGGCGGTCCGGCGCTCGCGCAGCAGTATCTTTCAACCCGTGTATCAGCCCCTCCGCCTGCTCCGACAGACGACGGGCAATCAGATCGACCACGGCGTACGGAGCGAGCGAGCGATGCACCCGTTCAAGCCCCCAGCGCAGATAGCTGCGCAGCAGCGCGTCCGGACCGAGTTCCGGAAACCGGCACGGCAATTGATGAAATGCGCCCCGACTCATCTGCTCCGCCACATACCGATGCCAGATGATCTGGCCGCGCGGCGCCTGGCGGACCTCCTCGTGCATGCGAAAGCCTTTGCGAATCTCTCGAAGAAGACTTCCCAGGCGTTGGAGCACGGGGCCGGCAAGCACCCAGGGCGGAACCTCGCGGGCGCTGCCGGGTACCAGCGGCATCTCGAGCACCTGAGGGGAGGCGGCCCAGCCGATCTGCTGGAGCAGAGGGCCGATTCCATCCCAGCCGAATCTGGGGCGCACCACGATTCCACCCGCCACCATCCGGGTGTCCGGCCTTCGCAACGGGACGGCGCCGACCACACCGCCCGGGCGGAGCCGCAAGGCGATTTCGCTGGTCTGTGCCGCAAACTCCGGCTGCACCTCCAATGCGGCGAGCTGCGGCCGGTTGGCGCTGATGAAGTTCTCGGCGTGGGCGTTCCAGCTCCGGTCCCGCCCGCCGATGCCGAACAGTTCCGGCTCGATGGAGACGGGTGTTCCCTGATCCGAAAGGGTAATCAGAGGGCGCCGTTTCGGCTTCCAGGCGGAAACGAAAACCTGCCGGCGCCGACCTCCTCTACGCGTTCTGGCCATGCCGCGCGATCTCTCCTTCCAGCCAGTCGAGGTACGCCCGAAGCTCGCTCTCGCACGCACCGAGCCGCCCCTCCTGGAGGTACTCGACGAGAAGCGGCGTGAGTTCGTAGCGCAGGCGGCGGATGATCTCTTCGTCGCTGTCGGCCAGGAAATACGCGTGGCCGGGGACCAGGACGAGTGCATCGTCCGGCGCATATTGCGCGAAGATGTCCAGTAGCCTTCCGAAGGCCTCCGTGGCCAGTTCATGACCTTGTGCGGCCACGACCCCGATGTCGGGCCAGACATCGATAAAGGCGAAGCGCCGCCGGACCGCGAGATCGAGGATCGCGATTGAGCGGTCCGCGCTGTTCATCGTGCCCAGAATGAACAGTCCCCGGGGGATCTCCAGAGAATCCGCGCCGTCGTCGAGAACGTGCGGCAGTTTGACTCTGCGACCCTCGCCGTGAGCGATCTCGCGCGACTCGAAGAGGTAAATCGCCTCGCCGAGCACTCGGCCCAGATCCGCCCGGTTGATCTCGTCGATCACGAGCAGGAAGTCGCCTCTCTTCGCCTTCCGGACCGCGTCTACAAGCCAGCCGGCCCTTACTTGAAATCGAAGCGAGCTTCGCTCCACGTCGGGCGAGATCCCGGCCACGAAAGTCTCGTAGGTGACCGCGGGATGGAACTGCACGGCGGTGCCCGATCCGCCGAACTCGCTCGCCAAGAGATCCCCTGCGAGCCGTGTTTTGCCCGTGCCGGGGGGCCCCTGGAGAATCACGAAACGTCGTTCGCGCAGAACCTCGTGCACTTCGTCCTTGCTGACCCGCGGAAACAGGTGCTCCCGTAACGCGTTCTTGATCTGGTCGGTCTCGGGCTTCGCAGACTTGAGCGGTGTCCAGCCTCGTTCCCATG
>CAYXFI010000430.1:0-3453 GCA_964464205.1 uncultured Cytophagia bacterium | reverse complement strand
TCGCCGCCGACAAGCCACTCCAAACCGGGGAAGATCGCCGCGGTCTTCTCGTCGCCGAACGCGCCCTCGCCCCACTTCAGTGCCGGTCCCAGAAAATGAAGCACCTCCCCGCCATCGACTGCGGTCAGCGTGTAGTCTGCGTACAACTCGTTTCCGCTGACGGCGAAGCGCATGTCCAGTTGCCAGCGGTGACCGTCCGGGTCGGCATTCCGGTACCACAGGTGCAAGGTGTCCACCTCAGCTCCGGCGATGCGGCCCGCCTGGGCCGGGAACCACGGCGCACGGTAAGTCTCGCCGCCGCTCAACTGGATTTCCAATTCGGGCGAAGCCAGTGCACCCACAGGGAGCCAGGCGTCTCCTTCGGACACGAATACCTCCAGCACCGGGAACTCGTCCCCCGATTTTCGAGCCCCGAGACGAAGCTGCCGGCTCTCGGCGAGCCACGACCCGTCCGGGAGTTCGAGCACCTGCCGACCGGCGGGCAGATCCGGCGGCAATTCGGCGAATCCCGGGTGGACGACGACGTCGCAGGTCGTGTCGATCGTCGCCAGCTCCGGCGCCTCGAGCACGATCCTCGCCTTCCCCTGGCCCACGGCAGCCGCCTGCAACGGCCAGTCAATCACGACCGAGCTGTCGGGCATCAGGTTCGAAATGTTGCGGGCGACCGGCGCGTCGGTGGTGACAATCGCTGGGAGCGAAAGGGTGACCGATGCCGAGGGAAGCGTTTGTACGCCGGTGTTCTTCACTCGCAGCCTGAGCGGGAAACTGTCGCCTTGACTCACCCAGGCGCGCGCCGGGGAGAACGCAACGACCTCCGGCCGCGGTCCCCTTTGGACAACCCGGATGTAGTCGATTTCCACCGGGACGGGCTCCTGGCCCGGTGAAATGCCTTCTCCGGGGTCGAGCCGCAGCCGCGTGACCGTGCCCCGCCACTTATTGCTGCGTCCAACTCGCACCTCGTAGGTGTGGAATTGACCGTCTGGGATCATCGTGAAGGCGAATTCGAGTCCAGCGATGAAGTTGGGCTCTTCGCGAGTGGTCCAGAAGAACTCCGCGTTCCGCTGATTGCCGCTGATTTTCATCCGGATCAGGATGACGACCGACGAATCGGCCGGGATGCTCAGTCCGCCGGGACCGGCCATGTAGGGGTCCGGCCCGGTGATCCGGGTCCGGAGAGCTCCTGCTGCAACCTCACAGGGGGCCAGGCTGTGAAGAGCCTGCCAGCCCTCCGTGTCGCCATCCGTCCCGAACTCCCAGGCGACGATGGTTTTCTCCTGAGCGTGAACTGCAGCCGCGGCGGTGAGAATCAGGACCAGCGCGGAGCGAAGTGCATTGGACATTCGAGCCTCCATTTCGGCGTCTGAACTGGCCAATGGTTCCCAAGCGCGGCTTCCCAGCCACCTTTGTGCGCATAACAACCCTGAACCTGTGGGAGCCGCGTCTCGCGGCGATTTGATAGGGTGTCCGGCGAACCGCTCCCCCAACGTCTTGCAATTACAACACCTCACCGGTAGGGAAAAGGCAGGCCACCAGGCTCGAATCGATGGCGAGCCCGCACGTAGTGCGGTAGCGACGGCCCCAACCATTCCCAGTCAATGAGATGCGCCCAAGTGGGATGGGCCGTAGACCAGGGCCAGTTCTCCGGTTCCTCGACCAGTCCGGCTTCCACTGGGTTGCGGTGCACGTATGCGAGAATCACGTCAAAGTCCTGCCGATCTCGAATGGCGTGCTCGTAGAATCCTCGTTGCCAAAAGTTCCCTGGCGATCCCAACATGCGCGTGATCTCGTGGGCGAGATAGCTGTTGAGCCGCCGCATCATAGCGTCGAGAGGAAGAACTTCCCCGAGCCCGAGGACCAGGTGGTAGTGGTCTGGCATGATGACGAATCCAAGGATTCGGAACCAGCCGCGATCGCGCGCCCATACAAATGAGTCAATCACTTGTCTTGCACAGTCCGATCGTGCCAGTGGCCGCTGGTCTCGCTTCAGCACACATTTCGTCACGAAGTAGGCGCGGCCTGCCTCCGAATACCTTCCCTTTCGCAGATCGGCTGAACGACCTTTACGATATTTTGCTGCTTTCATGGTTTCCCCTCATTTGATCGCCGCCGGAGGCGGCTCCCACAAAGAGAAGCACGGAGGGTTGCATCAGACCTTTCGCAAAGATGCAGAGACGCAAAGCCACCCTCCCACCCAACCGGAGTTGCTGAGAGACAAACACGTTCTAGCGATTCCAGAACCGCTGGTCCACCAGGAAAATCCTCTCGAAAGCGCTTCGTTCGTTCTCTTGGCGCCTTCGCGCCTTTTGCGAGAGGGCGAATTCTCTGCGGCTCTGCGCCTCTGCGCGAGTGGAAGCCCTCATCCGAGCACAAACGTTCCCTTCAGCCGGGTGTCTCGGGACGAGCTCCCGATCCACACTTCGAAAGCACCGGGTTCGGCTACCCAGGCTTTCTTGGCCACGTCGTAGAACGCCAGGTCCTTTGCGGTGAGCGTCAACGTCACGGTCTTGCTTTCCCCGGGCTTAAGACTCACGCGCTTGAATCCTTTGAGCTCCTTGGGCGGGCGGGGGACGCTGGCCTTCACGTCGTGCACGTAGAGTTGGGCCACCTCGTCGCCGGCGCGGCTACCCGTGTTGGTCACGGTGAACGTCACGCGCAGCGTGTCGTCTGCCGAGATCTCGGGTGGATCAAGCATCAGATCGTTGTACTCGAACGTGGTGTACGAAAGGCCGTACCCGAAGGGGAAAAGCGGCTCCACGCCGTTCACGTCGAAACCGCGGTAGCCGACGAAGATACCCTCTTTGTACTCGGCGTACTCCCGCGGCCCTGGGTAGGTGCCGTAGACCGGAGAATCTTCCCAGCGCTTCGGAAAAGTCAGCGGAAGTTTGCCGGAGGGATTGACGTCGCCGAACAGAACCTCCGCAATCGCAGTGCCGGTCTCCTGCCCCGTGTACCACGCTTCCACGATTGCGGGAACGCGCTCGTACCAGCCGGTCATCACGATGGGCGTGGCGTTGTTGAGCACCACCACGACGTTGCGGTTCACCGCGGTCACCGCTTTGATCAGTTTGACCTGTTGGGCCGGAAGCTCAAGGCTGTCGCGGTCGCGGGCCTCGCCCTCCAGATCGTCTCGCAATCCCACGCACAGCACCACCACATCCGACTTGCGAGCCAGCTCCACCGCCTCGTCCAGCACCTCGCCTAGCTTGGCCGGAGCCATGCCCAGGTGGGCCGTCGCCCAGCCCTGGTTCTCGTACATCTCGAGCCGGATGTCGTAGGCGCGTCCCTTCTCCAACTTCACGTAGACGGACTTGGTCTGATTCGGCGCCGAGTCTTTCCACCAGTCAATGAGAAGCTTGCCGTCCAGGTACAATCGGCACCCGTTGTCCGTCCGCGCCCCAAATTCAAACGTGCCGCTCTCCGGCGCGACCAGCTTGCCCGTCCACCGGACCGAAA
>CAYXFI010000429.1:0-3461 GCA_964464205.1 uncultured Cytophagia bacterium | reverse complement strand
GTTCGGAGGGTCCGCCTCTGGCGGACCGAAGGCTGAGGCGGGTCTTCGGGAAGGGGCTCCGCCCCGCTACGACGACGTGGGTGTTCACACCGGACGGGCAGGAGCCCGTCCCCCCGACAAATGCGAATGACCGGAAACGGGATTGAAGAGGGCTCTGCATGTGGGCCGCTGGGTGCGCCTTATTGCGGGAGCGTGTTTTCGCCGTAGGTAGGACAACCGCGAAAGCGCGAAGAGGCTGCTTGTCCGAACGGAGGCCAGAAAATGGTCGGGAAGAGCTCGCCGCGGAAGAGCTCATGACTAGCCTGCGGCAGGGAAATCACCGCAAACGAGAGCCTCCTCTGGCGTGGCGCCGACCCGCCGATTCTGGCCGACCGGAGGGTGACTGGATTTCTGGAGGGTAGTCCGACGTCGCCGCCATCGCGCCCGCTCCGGCTCGGACGTACCCGGCCGCGCGGCGTCGAAAGGAGCGACGGGAAGAACCACGGGGCTGCGTCGGAGGGCGGGGGAAGGGTATTTCAGGTGCGGTGCGCTGGTTTGTTGGGCAGCAAGCCGGCGGGGAAAAGTTCGGAGGGGAACGGATGGCGTCGGTCAAGCGGGTTCTGTGGGTGGAACCGGATCGTGAGTTGCAGAAACTTCTCGCTTCCATACTTCAGAAACTGAGCGCCGAGGTGACCTTTGCCTCCGGTGTGAACGAGGCCCTGCGGTTGGTGGAGGAGGCGGAGGTCCAGGGGCGCCCCTTCTGTCTCATCGTGTCGGAATTGAAGCTGCCGGACGGCCACGGGATGGACCTGCTCCGGACGATCGGCGGGATCAACCGTCGCGTCAAAAGGGTCCTTTGCACCGGCTACCCGGCTTCGCCGAGCTGGCTGGAGGCCACCGGCAGTTTCCTCGATGGTTACTGGGAAAAACCGGTCGCGGTGAGTCACTTTATGGGCGAGCTGGAAGGGTTGCTACAAGCCACTGACGGCGAGGGATCGGCGGCCGATTCGACACGCGCCTGACCTTCCAGTCCGCCGGCGAGTGTTCAAAAGGAGACGCGCGTTGGGCGGGGCTGCCAATGCCCTGCTCGCGCCGAAGAGGTGATCCGTGAGACCGCGGTCGAGCCGGTGCTGTCAACTCCCAGGGCCGGCTGCCGATGAGGTTTGGGCCGCGAGAGGGAATACATGCCGCGCTTGTACACTCACAGATCGAAGGACGGCTCGCTGATCTTCGGTATCCTGGTCGACTCGATCTACTTCCGCCAAAGCCAGCCGTTCGAGACAATTGAGCGACTGGCCGCGAGCCAGCGGCGCGCGCACATCGACTTTCTCACCGCCATCCATCGAGCGGGTTCCCCTTTTCGGTTCTCGTATCGAATCGTCGTGGAACCTTCACCCCAGTCCCTCGTCAGAGGGAGAGTGACGGTCGGCTTCCTCGTTCGATTGCTTTCGTCTTCGGGGAGACCGAATGCACCGACGGCGGACGAGCTCGCGGCCGATTTCCTGTCCCTGCTCACGGGGCTGTTGCCCGACTACGAATTCGAGGTCATCCGGGACGGGGCGGTTTTTGCGAAGCTGTACGCGCCGTTCAAGATCGTAGACGTGGCCGAGATCCGACGGAGGGAAGATCGGTTCATTCCCGGCTCTACCACGCCGCTCTGGCGGCGCCGGATCGAGGGGGCGGGGTCGAGGGGCGAGTTTGATGAGACGGAATGCGAGAGGGTCTCGATCTACTTCGTCTACCCCTTCGTGCCGACGGACAGGTCCCTCGCGCGTCTATTCAATTACCTGCTGTTGCAGCAGGCACCCTGTTTGATCGATGTTCTGCTGGAGCCCACCCAGCTCCGCACGGAAGAGGAGGTTCTCTTCCTGCACCAGTTGCAGATCTGCGAAAAAGAGGCGGTGCGCGTGCCGGAGGCGACGTCCGGTGAACCCGCTGCCCTGAGCCGTACTCTTGCTCTGTACTTGTCCCACGCTCTGATGAGCCAGTACCAGGGACTGCTCGACGCTCCCTTTCTGGTCCGAACCGCGGTAGCCAGCCCGGCTCCCCTCGATCCGCAAGTTGTGCACGCCATTGGCGTCGAGTTCACCGAACCAGCCGGTGGCACTTCCAAACTGCCCGGACACTACCAGGACCTGCTGGCCGCTCAGACGGGGGGCTTCGACGTGGTCTACGCCCGGCAGGCGGGTGAACAGGTCGAGGTAGCCGATGTGGCCGGGTCGATGCAGGAGTTGGAGCATCGCCGGTGGGGATTCACCTTGGCGCGCACCGAGGAGGAAACCAGGCTGAGGTACCTGTTCGATCCGACCGAAGCCAGTACGGTGTTCCGGTTGCCCTCCCCCTTCGAGCACTCTGTGCCCGGGATGCAGGTGCGATTGACCCGCCCCTCGCCGATCCCGGTGGAAGCCATCCAGCTTGGGGAAGGAACCGAAGGGGATTCTGTGGTGATCGGCGCGAATCCCACCCTGGGATCGGCCGAGCCCGTGCGACTGTGGAGGCGAGACAGGAGGGAGCACGTCTACATCGTGGGACAGACGGGGACGGGAAAGACCAGTCTACTGTACAGCATGATCCTCCACGATCTCCGGAATGGAGACGGCGTGGGTCTGATCGACCCGCACGGTGACCTGTTCCAGATGGTGCTGCAATCGATCCCCCGCTCGCGCGCCGAGGACGTGGTGATCCTGGATCCAACGGATATTGAACATCCCTTCGCGCTGAATCCTCTGGAATGCAGGGGGGAATACGAGCAGGATTTCGTCGTCCAGGAAATGATTTCCATCGCTCGGCGGTTGTATGACCCGGAGGGAAAGAGCGGCATCGTCGGGCCCATTTTTGAGGACACGGTTCGTTCGGCGCTGACGGCCGTCATGACGGTGGTGAGGAAGCCGACCTTCGCTCACTTTCTCGCTTGTCTCACCAACAAGTACTATCGCAAGTATCTCTGCCATCGACTCTCGCGTCAGCGCGATCCGAGCGCGACGTTCGCCCGAATCAATCTGGAGAACTTCGACAGGGTCCGGGACATGGGGGAGATGGTGGCCTACGTGGCCTCAAAGTACGGACGCCTTCTCACTGATTCCCTCTTGCGCAACATCACCCTCCAGGCGGAGAGCGCCATCGATTTCCGCGAGATCATGGACGAGGGACGCATCCTGTTGGTCAACCTGAACCGGGGCCGGATTGGGATGTTGAACGCCGAGTGGCTCGGCATGTTGCTGATGATGCGGTTGGAGCTAGCGGCCATGCGGCGGGCGGAGCAGCCGGTGTCGGAGCGGCGGGACTTCTTCTTGTACGTGGACGAGTTCCAGAACATTGCTTCGACGAGTTTTCCACAGCTACTGGGAGAGGCGCGAAAATTCCGGCTGAATTTGACGCTGGCCCACCAGTACTTCTCTCAGGTGCCTTCGTTCGTCGGTGAATCGATCCTCGGAAATGTGGGAACGATCATCGCATTTCGGCTGGGGCCGCCGGATGCTGAG
>CAYXFI010000428.1:0-3462 GCA_964464205.1 uncultured Cytophagia bacterium | reverse complement strand
TTCGTACGCAACCTGTGGCGACCGATGTACCAGCTCATCGCTGGACAGCCCCAGTTCCGCGGCCGCATTCACAACATCACCTGCTGGCACGACGCGGCGATGGCCAGCATCGCCGTGCTTGTCGGCGACCGGGCCCTGCTCCGCTACGCGATCGACAACCCGACGTCAGGGCTCAAAGCTCAACTTGTCCGCGGCGTGGATGGCGACGGACTGTGGCACGGGGGCTCTCTGGGGTATCACTACTACGCCCTCAATGCGCTGATCGTCGGCGCGTGGGTGGCGAAGAACCAGGGTCTGTCGCTCGGTGGTGCGAAGGAAATCCTGGTTCGGATGCTCCGGATGCCCCTCCTGCTCGCAGATGCCCGTGGGAATCTGCCCGCGTTGAACGACGGATGGCCGAAGCAGACCGTGCAGCAGTATCTGCAAATGTACGAATGGGCGGCTGCGCTGGTGCCGGAGGCTCGTCTCGACACGCTCTGGGCGCCGTTCGCAGCGGGCAAGCGAACCTCCGTGGAAGCTCTTTTCTTCGGGCCCGACAGTTTGCCGCAGACGACTCCGCACAAGTCGAGCGTGTTGCTCCGCCACAGCGGGCTTGCCGTGCTCCGCGAGGGAGATCTGCACCTGCTGTTCGATTTTGGCCCACACGGCGGGGGACACGGACACTTTGACAAGCTACAGTTTCTGCTGAACTACCGGGGACACTGGCTATCCCCGGACTACGGCACGGCTGGATACGGTATCCCGGCCTACCGCGAATGGTACAAGCGGACCGCCAGTCACAATACGATTTCCGCGGACGGGAAGTGCCAGCGTGCTGCGAAAGGCGAGCTGCTGGCGTTCGGACGGGCGGGTGAGTGGCAGTTCGTGCGCGCGTACACGGGAGAAGTTTACGAGGGAGTGGAGCTCGACCGCACCATCGCGGTTTCGGACGATCGGTTTGTGGTGGTGGACTGGGTGCGCAGCGAGAGCGAGCACGTGTACGACTGGCACTTTCGGGCGAGCGGAAAACTGGCTGTTTCCGTGCCCGAGTCATTGGCGGTGCCAGCGCGCATTTCGGGCGACGGGTACGAGTACTATCGAAGCGTCCGGGGTGCGCGGGCAGACAGCAACTGGCGAGCCATTTGGCGGAGCGAGAAGGACACGCTCGAGCTGGAATGGACCGTTGCTTCCGAAGCCGATTCCCTCTTCTTCGGCGAGGAACCCGGCATCCCGCTGAGCAAGACCTACCCCTTTGTGCTTGTACGGAGGCGCGCTCGTTCCACGGTGTTCGCCGCCTCGTTTGGCGTAGGGGGGATCTGCCCGCTGCCGCTGCGTATGGTGGGCACGGGAGAAGATGGACAATTGCAGGTTCGACTTGGAGACGGCCCGGATGCGGTCGACTTGTGTTTGGCGATTCCCTCTGGGCGCGTCGGTGCTCGTGGCCGGGAATTTGGGGGGAGCACGGCGGTCTTGATAGGGGAGGAGGCGTTTGAGCTGAAACCGTAGCAACTTGGGATACTGTGGTCCCGAAAATGTTGGCCGAACCCTTCCCGGGAGTGCGAAGACTCTGTCTTCGCTCGGGTCCCGGTTCGTTCTCAGGATGCTGATTGAACCGGTAAGAGGATTGCGTGGAACTTGGACTTGAGGGCAAGGTCGCGCTGGTTGCGGCAGCGGGTCGTGGGCTCGGGCGCGCAGTAGCGGAGACGCTGGCCCGCGAGGGCTGCGACCTGGCCATCTGTTCACGCGATTCGAGAAGAATCGAAACTGTGGCCGCTGAGATCGCGCAGCGCACGGGGCGTCGAGTGCTCGGTGTCGCTGTGGATCTCACCAAGCTGGACGAGATTCGGCGCTTCGTCGACGGGGCCGCGCAGCACTTTGGTAGGCTCCACATCGTTGTGTCCAATGCCGGAGGACCGCCCCCGGGCACGTTCGACGACCTGGACGAGGACGACTGGCAGCGAGCCATCCCGCTGACGCTGCTCAGCGCCATTCGCCTAGCGAAGACGGCGCTTCCGCATCTGAGAGCAGCGGGCTGGGGGCGTCTGATTTTTCTCACCTCGGTGACCGTCAAACAACCAATCGACACCCTGGTGAGCTCGAATGTGCTGCGTCCGGGCGTGGTGGGACTGGCGAAGTCGCTGGCCACACAGCTCGCTCCAGAGAACATCACCGTGAACGTCGTGTGCCCGGGCTACTTCCTGACCGAACGGGTTCAAGAACTCGCCCGGGAAAAGGCAGAGCACGAGGGAACCAGTCCGGAAGCGGTGTACGATGCGTGGAAGGCGAGCATCCCCGCTGGCAGGCTGGGTGAACCGCCGGAACTGGGCGATCTCGTGGGATTTTTGGCATCGGAACGAGCCGCGTACATCACGGGTGTGACGCTTCAGATCGATGGTGGTCTGGTGCGAAGCCTGATGTGATCAATCCGAGCGTCAAGAAGGGGAGTTGAACGATGCCGTGGGTGGACTTGCGAGAACAGGCCAAGAGGCGCACGCCGGAAGAGCTGATCCGGCATCTGGAGAGCTTCGCGCTGGAGCTGAAGTTCTCGGCGGGTGTGTGGTTCTTCTCACCCGGAGGCGGACGTTTTCACGAAAGATACGGGGAAGAGCTGGACATTGCCGCGCGACTGGAAATCGCTGCCAAACTCGCGGACTACGGTCTGGCCGCGGTGGAGGCCCATTACCCCAACGAGATCAACGAGGACAACCTCGAACTGTACAAGCAGCTCGCGAGAGACACGGGCATTCGGGTGGTGACCGTAGTACCGAACCTGTTCTACGACAAGGAGTGGGAGTTCGGCTCGCTTTCGAATCCGGATCCGGAGGTCCGGCGCAGGGCGATCGAGCGCACGAAGCGCACCTTCGAGGTCAATAGGGAGCTGGACACGGACTTCGCGATCGTTTGGCCGGGGATCGACGGCTACGAAAACCCATTCGGAGTGGACCTGGTGGCGGCGCGCGACCGCTTCGCTGACGGGTTGGCCGAGGCGCTGGACGCAGTGCCGGGAGTACGGGTGGCCTTTGAACCGAAACCCTACGAGCCGCGGGGGCGAATTCTCTACGGCACAACGGCCGAAGCTTTGCTGCTCGCGCAGAAGGTGGAGGCTAAGCTTCAGCACCCACGCAACCGTGAGCTCCTCGAACAGGGGCACGCAATCGTGACGTTGAACCCCGAAATGGGCCACATGCTGATGGCTTACGAGGATCCGGCTTACTCCCTCAGTTTGATCATGGAGTACGCTCGACTTGCTCACACACACTGGAACAGCCAGCCGCTTGGGAACTACGACCAGGATCTGGACGTGGGCGTGCTCGGCGTGGAACAAACGGAGGCCGCCCTGTACGTGCTCAAGATGTACGGCTACCGGGGCTACTTCGGGATCGACATCAACCCCGAGCGGATGCCCGTGGAGCAGGCTCTGAAGAACAGTATGGACGCCCTGCGCGCGGCGAACGACCGGATCAACAGCCTGGACCACGCGAT
>CAYXFI010000427.1:0-3483 GCA_964464205.1 uncultured Cytophagia bacterium | reverse complement strand
CCACGACGCATCTGGGTCTGCTTCCGAACTACAAACCACCGGAGCTCGACATGGCCGAACGAGTGGGCAAGGACATCCTGGTGCTCGATCCGCAATTCGTTCGGGGGAAGATCCGATTCGCCGTGTTCGACTTCGACGGCACCATCAGCCTGCTGCGCGAGGGCTGGCAGGGCATCATGGAGCCCATGATGGTGGAGATGATCTGCGGCGGCAAGGAGCCCACGCCCGAGATCCGCACACGCGTGCGCGAGTACATCGAGGAGTCGACGGGCATCCAAACCATCCTGCAAATGCAAAAGCTCGTAGAATTCGTGCGGGAATACGGACTCGTGCCCGAGGACCGAATCCTGGATGCGTGGGGCTACAAACAGATCTACAATGAGCGACTACTCAAGCCGGTCCGCGAGAGGCTGGCGATGATCGAAAGGGGCGAAAAGAAGCGGGAGGATTTCCTTCTGCGCGGCAGCCTGGAGATTCTCCGAGGTTTGCGATCCCGTGGCGTGGTGCTGTACGCAGCCAGCGGTACTGACCGCCCGGACGTGGTCCACGAGGCGGAAGCCCTGGGGGTGGCAGAGTTCTTCAACGGCGGAATCTTCGGGGCCCTCCGAACCTACGAAGAGTACAACAAGGAGAAAGTGATCCGCGAGATCCTGACTCAACACAACCTGTCCGGACCGGAGCTCGTGATTTTCGGCGATGGCCCGGTTGAGATCCGAATTGCTCGGCAGGTGGGGGCAATCGGCGTGGGTGTAGCGTCCGACGAAAAGCGGGGCGAAGGCTGGAACCAGGAAAAAGTGAATCGGCTGAAACGGGCCGGAGCCCACGTGCTGGTCCCGGACTTCCGCGAACACCAGAAGCTGCTGCGTTACCTGTTCGCCGAAGAGCGGGAGCCCCAGGAAACCTGAACGAAGGTCGGGGCTCTGGAACATCGGCGCCCCAAATTCGTATGTGAAGCATGTGCAACAACTCAAATGCCCGCGCAAAATTCCCCGCCGGGGCACCAATGTGAGGGGAAAAGACCGGACGGTGCGAGCCGCATCTTCTTGGCCTCCCGCTTTCCCCGGGTCGGGGTATTTGAGGGCCTCTCGAGAATCCATCGGACGGTAGACAGGAAGAGCTCACTCAGTGTGACAACCCCCACTTTTGCAGCGGACGTCTGTGAAGGCGCGTCGGTGGCCGCCGCAGCAAGTTTTTTTCCCGCGCTTTTGCTTGGCACCCCAAGCGCGACGCAACAGGCCCAGATGTGCGTCTCTGGTTCGATCGCTGATCGTTGCTGGCTCGCCGGACCAATTCGCCGAGGCCTCGTGAGCTACATCCGCAAGAGCTTTCCCAAGATCAGCCGTCACGCGAGATCCGCGTGGGCAACCCACCCATCTTCCGGCAACCCACGTCATCCCCGTTCGTCGAAAATGTATTTTGAACCAGCTCGAAGGAGGGAGGCATGAAGCGCACCGTACCCCTGCTCTTACTGGCAGCGATGTTCGCCTGGGCGAGCTGTGCCCGCAGAAGTCCGCAAAGCTCGGTGAGCTTCAAACCCGCTCGACCGGCCGTGGGCGACTCGATCACGGTCACCTACCGGCCCGGCACTGAGTCGCCCCTCGCCGACGCCGACTCGGTCTTCCTGCACTACCAGATCTACTCCGCTCACACCGACACCCTCCCGGAAGGACACAAGGTGCCGATGACCAAACACGGCGACAAGTGGCAGGGGAGCTTTCACTTGGTCCGGAAGGACGCTGGCTGCATCCTGATGGCGTTCACTTCCGACCACGTCCGGGACACCAACGACGGAATAGCCTGGCACATCTTGGTCCACGATGAAGCGGGAAAACCCGTGGTGGGCGCGTATTACGCCCTCGCGCAAACCTTCCGCTCCCCGATCCTCATCAGCCGCAAGGGCGATCGCGAAAAGGCGCTGGAGTACGCGCGCCAGGAGATCGAGCTGCATCCCGAACACCTGGGCGCCAGGCTGATGGTCCTCAGCCTGCAGCTTCGCGAGGCGCGCAAGGACAGCGCCCTCCGGGCTCAGATCCTGGCCGAGCTGGACAGCCTGCTGGCCGCACATCCGAATGATGCAGAGCTTCTCGCCAAGGCTTACTGGATCCTCCGGCCACTCCGTGAGGAGAGCAAAGCCGACAGCTTGCTGGAAAGATTGCGCGAGCTAAACCCAAACCACCGCCTGTTGGTGGAAGTGGAGTGGAGCAAGATCCGGAACATCCCCGACGTGGACGATCAGATAGCCCGAGCCCTGGAATTCTACCCACAGGTCACAGGAATTGTGGATCTACGGGATTTCTACCGAAGCTGGCTCATCAACACCCTAACGGGGGCCAAGCGATGGCGGGAAGCCGTTGCATTCGCCGACACGCTGGTGGACCCCAATCCGAGCCATCTGAACTCGCTTGCGTGGAAACTGGTGGAGGAGAATCGGATGCTGTCGCAGGCCGCGACGCTCGCCCAGAAGGCGATCGCGATCTACCGACAGGCTGATCCGCGGTTCAAACCGATCTACCTCCCCGAACGTGACTGGAGGGAGTCCTGGCGTCGTGGCCTCGGGTACACGCTGGACACTTACGCGTACGCCGTGTACAAAATGGGACATTTCGCCGAAGCGGAAAAAGCCTTCAGCGAGGCGTACGCACTCACGAAAGGGATGAACAGCGACATCAACCAGCGGTACGTGCAGTGCCTGATAGATCTCGGCAAGAAGAAAGAGGCCTACGAAGTGGCCAAGGAATGCGTGGCCAATGCGAGAACCAACGACGAACTCAACCAAATCCTGCTGACGCTGAGCGAAGAGCTCACGGGAACCACCGCCGAGGCCGACAGCCTCATCGCGGCATGGAAAGAAAAAATGGCCCAGCAGCGGGAGAAGAAGCTCGCGGAGAAGTTCCTCGAGACCCCGGAACCTGCGCCGGCCTTCCGCCTGGCCACGCTGGATGGCGACACGGTCTCCCTCGAATCGCTCAAGGGCAAGATCGTGATCGTGGACTTCTGGGCTACGTGGTGTGGTCCCTGCGAGTCATCCTTCCCCTATCTCCAGAAGTTCTGGGAACAGCACAAGGACGACCCCGATGTGGCTCTTTTCGCCATCAATTGCTGGGAATCCAAGAAGAAAGACGAGCTGGTGAAGCACGTGGCCAAGTTCATCGAAAGCCACGGCTACACGTTCCCGGTCCTCTTGGACACCAAGGATGAGGTAGTAAGCAGCTACAAGGTGAGGGGCATCCCCACCAAATTCTTCATCGGCCCCGACGGCAAGATCTACGTACGTGATGTGGGCTTCGGCGGGAGCGACATGGTGAACGAAATGAACGAGGTCCTCGAGCGTCTCCGGAAGAAATTCACCACGAGCTGAGTCGGAGCTGGCGGGCAACTCTCCGAGGTTGTCCGCCCTCACCTGAACCGCTTCCCCGCAGCGTCCCTTTCCCGCGGCCGCACCAGCCGGGGGGAGGGAACCTTCCCTCTCAGCGCCGATCAGCG
>CAYXFI010000426.1:0-3486 GCA_964464205.1 uncultured Cytophagia bacterium | reverse complement strand
GCTCGTTGTCCGCAATCACGATGGTAGGTTCCACCACCCAACAAACGCCTAGATCCTGCCGATTGAAGTTGTCCGTTACGTACGGGCTAGCCCCATTGAGCACGTTCAAAATCGCCACGTAGAAAGCCTGCGCCATCAGGGCGTAGCCGTCGTTGTTCGGATGTACGGCATCATCCAGATAGTCGACAGCCCAATTGGGATCGTTCTCGAAGAGCTCGTTCTGGCCTACGTAGTAGATTGGGTACGCGTCCTCTTTCTTGCGATAGAATAGATCTTCGATGTAGACGTTGAGATTCTCGTTCTTGTCACTATCATCATCGTTCCTGGGGATCAGACTGCAGAGCAGGATGGCCGTATTACTATTGTAGGCGTGGATCTTGTCGACGATGCTCTCGATTTCGGTGATGGTTGAGTTGTTCAGGTCACCGTTGCTCACATCATTCGTACCAATGTGCAGCAACACGATGTCCGGGTTGGTGAGGGGCAACCAGTTGTTGATTTCCGCGTCGATCTGGTCGGCACGCCACCCTCCGTGCCCCTCGTGGTCGACATCGAACGCCGTTGGGTCGCCATCCTGTTGCGTTCCGACGAAGTCAAAGTTCACACCAGCCGCCGTGAGCAGAGCATCCAGATCATCACGGTACCCGCCCACGGGGTCAGAACCTCGCACGCCCCGGGTAATCGAATCGCCCAGGGGCATGATCTTCACCTGTGCCGCGGCGACCTCGGCGAAGGCCGCGCCCAAAACCAACGCCGTTGCGATGACGAGTGCCTTTCTCATCTCAACCATCCTCCGCACAGTCTATCTGAGTTTGTACACTATTTCGCCGTTCGTGCTGTCCACGGCCACAGGCACTAGCAGTGCCTTTACTGAGTCCGGATATTGCATGATGCTGAGTTGTGGCCGGTAGTTCTTTTCGACTTCGCCGTACAGGACGTAAACAGCCCCGTTCCTCCGAGCAAAATCGATAACCTCCTCCACGGTGTTTGCCGGCGGAAAATAGGAATGCTCCAGTCCGGACAAGAAGGCAAGGTGAGGCTTCCTCGACAGTAGCTTCTCGCCCGGGCTGGCAACTTGCCTGAGATCTTCGGCCAAGCCTAGCAGATGCTTCGGTTCGTTGATGATCAAGTCTTGAGACCTGATGTAGGAGATCCTCCAGGTGGCCGCGAGTGCCCAGACCAAGACCAGGATCACCGCGAGTTTAGCTGGGACCATTTTCCCCTTGTACGTCTCCCATTTCCCGCCGAAGAACAAGATCGCCAAGTACAGCGCCAGAAAAGGCACCATCACCAGGTAGTAACGACTGTAGAAATGGACCAGCGAGGCCCCCAGATAAGCTAGCAGTGGGAACACTGAGAGCGACAGAAGAGCCCCGTCCGCAATCACCAGGTAGACAAGGAAACCTGCCAAAATCAGGTGGCTCGCTGGAAATGGGAAAAACGTGCCGAGTAGATCTTCCGCGTAGGCGAGAAGATTGCGGGCATAATGTCTGGTGAAATCGATCGGCTCCGCAAGTATGTACTCTCGGAACGATGAGTACTTGAACTGAACCTCCTGCTCAACCGCGGCCATCCGCTCGTCGCCGTCAAATCTCCCGCCCGGTCCGTAGTATTCCCACGCCAGTGCCAAGTTCAAGCCGGGGGAAGAAGGGCTTTTCTCCGCGACAAAGAGATACGTCTCCCACGGAAGCACGGGGATCAGAAAGAACACGAGGTAGAAGGCCAGCCTTTTCAGCCTAACCCCCAGCCGATATCGACCCCACTCCAGCGCAAGCAGTCCCACGACCACACCACCTGGCACGAGCAATCCGTTGTACCGGATCATCACGGCAAGACCCGAGACCAGGCCTGCAAGTGCCAACCACAGCCGCCGCTTCTCGTCCAGGTACTTGTAGAACAGCCAAATAGCCGCGAGAGCAAAACAGGCGAACACAATGTCGATGTTCACAACGAACGAATAGCGCACGAGCACCAACCCTGAGAACAGGGAAGCCCAGAACGCAACCCGCGAGTCAGTGAGCCTTCGGAAAGTCAGGTAGGAAAACAGTAGCACACCAAGAGCCGAGACCCAACTGCACAGTTTCCCCGCCGTGAATACGTCACCCGTCGCCAAGCTCGCCAGCGCGACAAGCGACGCGTAGCCCGGACCGTGGTCTCGCTCTTTCACCATCTGACCGTGCAGGACGCGCTGGGCATCTCTGGCGTAGAGCCCATAGAAATCCGTCTCCACGCCGTAGGCACCCACCTCGTGCCGCACAGCAAACCAACCGTAGACCAAGGCGAACACAAGAACAAGCGCGAGCAGCCCTCGGTTCGCTGAGAGCCACACGCTGGAACTTGCCGACCGATCAGCCTTCACTTGCCTCTCCAGCCTGCGCCGAATCGATGGACCGGATTCTCTCGCGAAAACTCGAGAACTTGAAAGTCCTCAGAATGTGAATGAGCTTGGATTCACAACTATCGATGTTGGCGTACAGTACGATCTTGTCTTTTAACGGAATGGAAAGTCTGGGGATGCCTCGATCGATTTCCCACGGGTGCAAATATAGTACCACTGGTTCCTGCAGCTCTTTCACGAACTTCACGATCATGCCCTTGATCACGACCTCGGGCAACACGCGAAAGAAAAACCCACCGGCGAATGGAACTCGCCTTCCGAGCAGCTCGCCCACCGAAGGGGGCCATTCCAAGAAGCGCTTGCCAGCCCGATCCACCCAGTGGCGGTGGCGTAGGTACTGGTTGGAACCGTAGAGGTAGGTCCGAAACGGATAGTGGCTCGAGTCGTAGACAATGCCGTTCTCGGCGAGCGTTTCCCAGAACCATTCCGCATCGGGCACGGACCAGGACGGTGCTCGAAAACCGATCACCTTCTCCCCAACGATGTCCTCCAATACACCCACGCCCCGTTCGACGTCTTTCCGGAATCCCTCTGGTCCCAGCTCGTAGATGAGGTCATGTGCAAATCCATGCGAGCCGATCTCGTGACCCGCCGCGTGGATATCCCGCAAGAGTTGCTTGTGTTCCTCCGCGACGCTGCCCAGTACGAAGAAGGTCGCTGTGTTCCCCGTGTCCTCGAGGATTTCCAACAGCCTGTAGGTCGGCGCCTCCAGGCGACTGTGAAACGCCTCCCTCTTGAACCTGCCGTTCACAGAAGGCAGATTGGAGTGATACCATTCTTCGAGATCGAATGTCATCACGTTGATCATGGATGTCTCGCGCATTTGAGGGGACCTGAAGCTGCCCGATGCGACTCTCCTGCTCTCGCCCACGATGGAACGGTTGGGGTTGTCTTCCTCACTTGCCTACCCCCGACTGACCTGCGGGGTAGCGCCGCCTCTCCCACAGGATCGCCAAAGCTTCTTTGTGCTCGGCAAGTACAATTCCCGTGCCACGCAGGTAGGCCCTTTCGGGCACGTCGCGCGTGACACCGGCCACACGCTGTTCCGGCTATCTGTTTCTGCCCGGAACAATGTTCTAGACATGCAC
>CAYXFI010000425.1:0-3497 GCA_964464205.1 uncultured Cytophagia bacterium | reverse complement strand
TGCGGGTCTTTCTCCACGAGGCCGAAAGCTTCTTCGCGGGCCCATTGGAGCAGACAAGCGTCTCTCACCAAGTCGGCAATCTTCAGCTCGGGAAAGCCGTGCTGTCGCGTTCCAAAGAACTCCCCCGGGCCACGTAGCTGCAGGTCGACTTCAGCGATTTCGAAGCCATTGTCGATGGCCACCATTGTCTTGAGCCGCTTCTCCGCGTCGGCTGTCAGCTCTCCGTAGGAAACGAGAATGCAGTAGGATTGATCCGCGCCTCGACCGACGCGGCCTCGCAACTGATGTAGTTGGGTGAGCCCAAACCGCTCCGCGTGCTCCACCACCATCACCGTGGCGTTGGGCACATCCACACCGACCTCCACCACGGTCGTGCAAACCAGCAATTTGATGTGCTCATCTTTGAACTGGCGCATCACGCGCTCTTTCTCCTCGTTCGGCAGACGCCCGTGGAGCAATCCGACCTCAACATCTTTGAAAAGCGTCGTACGCATCCTCTCGTAGCAGTCGGTCGCGGCCTTCAGGTCGGTCTTCTCGGATTCCTCCACAAGTGGGAACACCACGTACGCCTGCCTCCCCCGCTCCAGTTCCGATTTCACGAAGCGATAGATGGCCCCGCGCTTGCTGGCGTCCCGCCAAACCGTTTTCACACGTTTCCGACCCGCAGGCAATTCGTCCAGCACAGACACGTCGAGGTCGCCGTACACAGTCATGGATAGCGTGCGGGGGATGGGCGTTGCTGTCATCATCAACACGTCGGGATTCAGCCCCTTTTCCTGCAGCATCCGCCGCTGCATCACGCCGAAACGATGCTGTTCGTCGATCACGACCAGCCCCAAGGCGCGAAACTCGACCTGTTCCTGAATCAGAGCGTGCGTGCCGATGATGATCTGTGCCTGGCCCTCGGTAATCTCCTTGCGCACCCGTTCCTTCTCGGCCGCTGGCAGGCCGCCGATGAGGAGCCTCACTTCCACGCCGAGGCCATCGAGCAGTGAGCGCACCGTGAAGTAGTGTTGGGCCGCGAGGATCTCCGTCGGGGCCATCAGCGCCGCCTGGTAGCCGTTCTCCACGGCCATTAGCATCGCGACAACGGCAACCACCGTCTTGCCGGAGCCTACGTCACCCTGTAGCAAGCGGTGCATCGGCGCATCGCTCCGCATGTCCGCGTAGATTTCGCGGAGCACCCGGCGCTGGGCCCTGGTGAGCTCGAAGGGCAGTCTCCGGATGAGTTCCCGTGTGGCCTCCCCCACCCGCTGAAACTTGAAGCCCTTCTTCTGCCTTTCAATGACCTTGTGACGCAGAGCGAGCAACAGTTCGAGGTAGAACAGTTCGTCGAACTTCAGACGGCGGCGCGCCTGCTTCCGCGCCTCCAAGTCCCTCGGGAAGTGGACGTTCTCAAGGGCGAAACGCAGCGACACGAGCCCGCGCCGCCTTCGAATATCCTCCGGGAGGGTTTCTTCGATCCTGGGCGCGAAGCTCGCCAGCGCCTGATGGAGCAAGCGGCGGAATCCGCGGCTGTCGAACTGCGAGCGCTGCAGGCTCTGATTCGAGGGGTACAGAGGGATGATTTTGCCGGTGTGAATGCCGGAGCCCTCCACCGGGCCGTCCAGCCGGTCGAACTCCGGATGCGCCACCTCAAACAGCGGACCGTAGCGCACGAACTTTCCACTCACCGCGAGCTGTTCACCCCGGCGGAAAGCTCCCTGCAGGTAGCGGTAGCCCTGGAACCAGACGCATTGGAGAAAACCGGTGCCGTCCGTGAGAGTGACGACGAAACGCGGCTTGCGGCCCCGTACGACTCCGGCCGAATGGACGGTCCCAACGACGGTCGCCTCCGTGCCCGGAACCAAATCGGCGATTCTCCGCACATTGCTGCGGTCGACGTACCTGCGTGGAAAGTAGTAGAGCAGGTCCTCTACAGTGCGAAGGCCAGCTTTGGCGAGTACTCTCGCCCGTTGCTCACCCACGGAGCGTAGCAGGGTGAGCGGTAGCTCGTGCAAGGGTTTCAGCCCCGCCTTGTCCCGCGTTTCAGCGCTTGCTTTCTTGACCTGGGCCGTCAGCATTCGCGTCAGTACCGCAGCAGGACGGTGTACTGCAGCTGAGTCTCTTCCTTGCCTCGGATCCGAACGGGGAACTCGATCTCGTGCGCGGATTTCTTGACGAAATCGTGCGTCGTTTTCTGTATCTGCCAGTCGCCCCACAGACGCTCGACGACCGAAACAGAAACGGCGTTCGCCTTTCGGTTTTTCAGCACGATTCGGTACGTCTCTTCGCGGGCTTTCTTTCCCAGTTTCTTCGAGCTCACCAGCGTTCGCTCGCCTTCCAAGTCGAAGGCGTAGCCCAGAAAGAGGCGAAACTCACCTCCGGCGGGGACGTGCCCGATCCTGTCCTCCCCTACGAGCCGGATCTGATCGCCATCCCTCTGGAAGACCCGCACGGTCCCGGCAGGGAGCGGGACGCCGAGCCCGGATGATTCGTCGTTCTTCACCCGGACATTGATCCGCACCCGAGTCCCGTCCCGAGCGCCGTCGTACACGAACTCGCGCTGGCACTTCGCAGTCCTTGGCGAGAAGAGCTGGACCTGCTTCTCCTGCTGATCACGCAAAGTCACGGGGAAAGTGATCTCGTACAAGTGGTACTCGAAAAAAGCGCGTTCCTCGACCGGAGGTTTCGCGGCCGTAGCCACAGCCATCTCGGCCGTGCGGCGCAGAGGCCGCGGGCGGCGCTCGGCCGCCCGATGAATCTGCCCAGCCACCAGTGCCACGCTCGCATCTCGGAAGGTCCTTCCGGAGCGGTTCCGGAGCTGGATCCAGGGATCCAGTTGCAGTTGATCCGCATCCTCGTTCAGCACCGCCACGTATTGTGCTTCCCAGCTCAAGCCTCGCGTCAGGTATGTGATCTCGAATCGGACTTTCGCCTCAACCTCGCTCCGGACACGCCACTCCAGATGAGGCATGAAACTGGGTACTGGCTGGCCCTTCGGCAGAAGGATTTGCTGAACTGCCTTACCGGAGACGACCGTACGCGAACTGTCTTCTTGTTCCAACAAGAGGTCGCCGCCGAGCAACGCCTTCAAAGTGCCGGAAACCACCTGACCGCCCTCGAGGACGAGCGAAATGCCCTGGCCCACGTAGTTCGGAAGCAAGCTCTCACGCCTTTCTACGCCGGGGAAGAAGTCTTGCTCGAGGAGGGCGATCCGGTCCGCGTTGGAAAGGGGGCGAAAGTGTAGCGAGGACGGCAGGAGTTGCGAAGGAACGAGCTGCAACTGAAGCAGATTGACTCCCCGTTGGAGCTCGAACGTACGGATTTCCCGTACTGAGGCGAGGTCATCCATGTAGACGGTGAGCCACGTGTCCGACTCCTGCGCGCCCGCGAGAGCTGACGCCGACAGAAGGGACGCAGCAACGCACCAGCTCGAAAGGTAACTCTTTGGTCTCACCCACGCCTTCATTCTTGACCGCTTGCTTGGACGCCTACACCAACTCTCCAAAGGCGGC
>CAYXFI010000424.1:0-3542 GCA_964464205.1 uncultured Cytophagia bacterium | reverse complement strand
TGGTGTGGAAATCGGAAGCGGGCCGGACACCGACGGGGGAACCAGGATGCGCTTTCCGTGATGGTCCACTGGAGCCGGGAACCTACACGTACCGGTTGTATTGTATTGGACCAAGTCTGCAGAGGAAACTTGTTGCAACGAAACTGGTCCGTGTTGGCTCGACCGTGATCTGCGAGGTGTCTGTGCCCTACCCTCAGCCTTCGACGGGGAAAGTAGTGCTGTCTTTCAAGACTGCTTGGGCCGGTGACGTGGACGTCAGCGTGCTCAGTGTGCGGGGAAGGGTGGTGCATGTTCAACGTTACAACCAGCTACAGCCGGGCGAGCATGTTTTCGAATGGGATCCGCTGATGGACCTGCCCAGCGGTGTCTACTTCATTCGAGTGACCGGAGGTGGAGCCTGCCACGTGCGGCGGGTTGTGTTTCTTCATCCCTGAGAGAGAGTCAGTGGGACGGGCGGTCAGATGTGGAAACGTACGGCGTTTGATTCTGTGCGGTGCCCTGTGTGCAAGAGCGCGGACACTGAAACGCTCCTCGAGATACCCTCGGTGCCCGTGTACTGTAATGTACTGAGCAGATCCCCGGACGAAGCCAGGGCCATGCCCCGGGGGGAAATGCGACTCCTTCGCTGTCGGGTTTGCGGACACGGCTGGAACGAGGCCTTTGATCCAGCATTGGTGGACTACCGGGTTGAGTATGAGAATTCGCTTCACTATTCGGATATTTTCAATCGGTACGTACAAGACCTTGCTCGTGAATTGGCCGCGCGCCACAGGCTAGCCGGGGGTTTCGTGGTGGAGATAGGTTGTGGCCGCGGTGATTTCCTGGCTTCATTTTGTGCGGCAGCCAAATGCCGAGGAGTAGGATTCGATCCGAGTCTTACCCGGCAGACGGTGGCTCCTCCGGATGGGATTCAGCTGGTGGCCGATGTTTTCCGGGCCTCGTATCTGGAGGACAGTTTTGATTTTGTGATATGCCGCCACGTACTGGAGCATCTAGCCGAACCGGAAAAGCTTCTGGGTGAACTGGCGGCTTCGTTGCCTTCTGGTAGGAAGGCGTACGGATACTTCGAAGTGCCGAACTTCGACTGGTTGGTCGAGAATGAAGCGATCTGGGATGTGATCTACGAACATTGTCAGTACTTCACGCAGGACTCCCTCGCACAGCTTTTTGAAGTTTCCGGCTACCAGGTCCAGCGGGCTTCTGCGCGCTACGGCGGCCAATACTTGGGTGTGGAGGTCGCGTTGCCTGGTTCAGGCGGTGGAGAATCTGCGGCTGACGACTCGGCGGGGCGAACCTCTTCGGCCCTACCTGGACGACGAGCCGCGGGGAAAGGGCTTGAGCGGGATGCTATCCTGGAGCGTTGGCGGGCGATTGTTTCGGATGTCCGGAGGCGAAAGGAGACGGTTCTACTCTGGGGTGCCGGGTCCAAGGCAGTGATGTTCGTAAACATGCTGAATCTTTCTCCTGACGAACTTGTCGTAGTGGATGTGAACCCGAGGAAGCGAGGTAAGTACGTTTCGGGAACGGGGGCCCGAATCGAAGGGCCCGAGATTCTTTCTACCGTCAGACCTCAGCTCGTCCTCGTGGCGAATTCGAGATACGCTGATGAGATCCGCGCTACTTTGGCTGAGTACGGACATTCGCCAGAGCTAGTCTGCCTGACGTAGCCAGTGGCCAGGATCGCGACACGAAGTCCACGTTCCAAAGATAGTCTGTACTTGCTGCGGTGAGAGGGAACAGGTTGAGGAATGACGCAGGTGTTCTGCACCCCTGCTGCGCGGTCGAGCATTGAAAGGAGCTAACGAGTCAGTGTCAGCTCCAATTTTGAATGGTCACCTACTCACATCCGGAATCCGATGGAGCGCTCTGGGTCAGTACACTGTGCAGGCTGTTTCGCTCGTCTCGAGCGTAGTGCTGGCTCGTCTGCTAGACCCCAGAGACTTTGGGTTGCTAGCCATGGCGCTCGTCTTCGTGAGCTTCACCCAGGCTTTGGCCCAGCTTGGTTCAGGCACACTGGTTGTGCAGCGGAAACAGGTGTCGCGCCAACTCCTCGACAGCCTTTTCTCTGTGAACCTACTGGCCGGCATTTTGGGGGCCGTCGCACTTTGGATCTTGAGCCCCTTAGTGGCTCGATTATATAGGACGGGTGATGTGGTGCCGGTACTGAGGGCTCTATCGGCTGTGCTTGTACTATCGTCCGCTGGATTGATTCACGGTGGACTTCTGCGACGACGATTGGACTTCCGGAGACTGGCGTGGATCGAAGCGGCGGCGGTGATCAGCAAGGGTGCGTGCGCGATCTCGCTCGCGGCTCTGGGGAAAGGTGTGTGGGCGCTGGTCGCAGGATTTGCCACCGAATCCTTGGTGCGTACCGGCCTGCTGTTCACCTTTTCGGGTTGGTTTCCCAGGTTGCAAATCAAACGAAAAGAGATCATGGAAGCCAAGGACTTTCTGCTCAACGTCACCGGCTTCGCTATTTTCAGGATGGTGTCAAGGAATGCTGACAATCTCATCATAGGACGGGCTCTTGGCTCCGTTTCTCTAGGGTACTACTCTCTAGCGTATACGCTGTATACCTTGCCGAACCAATATGTGTCTTTCGTCGTAGCTCGGGTGCTGCTGCCTGCCCTGTCAGCAGTCCAGGATGAAAAGGAGGAGCTCAAAAGGATCTACCTACGAGCCTGTGAAGGTATTTCACTGATCACGTTTCCGATCACGATTGGCCTCGCATTGACAGCAGGACCTTTCGTTCTGTCAGTCTACGGCGAAAAGTGGTCGCCCGCCATCCCGGTTGTATCAGTCCTTGCTGCACTCGCTAGCATACAGTCCATCGCGGTCACCACCGGCCACCTACTTATCGCACTAGACAAGACGGGCGTTTACCTCCGATGGGGTTTGTTTTCGGGTGCAGTGCTGATTGCAGCGTTTCTGATTGGTATCCGCTGGGGCCTAATGGGGATCACTAGCGCCTACGCACTGACCATGATCCCGCTTAGTTTTGGGAGCTTCTTCATTTCATTCCGCGCGGCTGGAATTGCATTCCGGGAGTTACTTCACGCTCTCCGACCGTACGCGAGCGCGACGCTGGCAATGGCAATAGCTGTGGGCGTTGTCCGAAGCTCCACCACCGGATTTGGGCTGGCTGCAATCGAGACCCTGGTCATCAGTGTGTTGATAGGCGCCTTGGCTTACGGAGCAATGTTGTATATGAGTCGCCCACCAGCCGTGTACGACCTTGCTCGAATGGTGGGGGTCGACTTCCCGGCGCGGCCGCGCCTTGCCGAGGGCCGGTAGCGTGACCGGCTGTGGGTCAGCTGCAATCGACGCAATCGACTCGCAACGAGTCTCTTGCTCGAGGTTGGAGGCAGCCCGTGTGAGAACGAAGTCCGCTAATAAGTTGCGGCTGAGCGGGAAACCATGCGACTAGATCACGAGTCTGCCAGAGATCAGGGGATACTTATGTTGCCAGTGGGTGGTAGGAAAGCAAACTCAAGACTTCTGATAGCGGGGGACGGGAAGGGACCGTCCAACAAGTACCTCGA
>CAYXFI010000423.1:0-3564 GCA_964464205.1 uncultured Cytophagia bacterium | reverse complement strand
CGCCCGTTCGCCAAGCGAGGGGATTGTAGGAGTGACCTCCTGGTCACGATGGGGGAGCGCGGGTGAATGGTCGGGTGCGCGTCGGATAGCGGAACGGTGGAGTGCCCTTCGGTTTGCCAAGGGCAGAGGTTGTAGGAGCGACCTCCCGGTCGCGAGGGATAGGGACAGGCGGGCGTGCCCTCTCCAATCACCAGCGATCGGGGACCGAGCCAAAGGAGGCCAGGAAGGCTGTCGCCTACCTTTTTCTCAGCTACGACAGGAGAGGGAGGCCTCCTTCCCGATGCCTGTTCTTGCTCTCCTCCGAGATCGTGTCGCTGAACCCGCGGGCTTGGCTTTGCCCGCGAGTCCGTGAGAGATCTGCGAACGACTCCGCGCAACGGCAGGGGCGCGGCGTACGCGGAGGATCTACCTGCGGCGCGAACGAGCTTTCACTGTCGCCCGTTTTCGTCCGGGTGCTCCGGAGTCCTACGGATACGACGGAGGAGGAAGCGCCCTCGACCTCTCTGCGCGAAGCTCCGCGTGCCGCGCCTCGCTGCGGTTTTTGTGCCCCTTTGCCACAACTCTCGTACGGGAAATCCCCTCAATCCGACAAATCTTTTCGCGAAACGAACGAACTTACTTCAGCAGCAAAAACCGCTTCGCATCCCGG
The DNA here is from genome assembly GCA_964464205.1 of uncultured Cytophagia bacterium. Taxonomy (GTDB): domain Bacteria; phylum Zhuqueibacterota; class Zhuqueibacteria; order Oleimicrobiales; family Geothermoviventaceae; genus Zestofontihabitans. The sequence continues at coordinate 2,915 of CAYXFI010000423.1, read as the reverse complement.
AACGTGCCCGCCGTGATCCGGTAGAAGTACACGCCCGTCGGCAGGTCTCTCACGTCCAGCTTCAGGCTGTGCCATCCCGCTGATTGCCACTCGTTCAGGACCGTGCGCACCTCTCTGCCGAGCAGATCGTAGATCCGGATCGTCACGCTCTCCGGCCTGGCCAGATGGTAGTCGATGGTAGTGAAGGCATTGAACGGATTCGGGTAGTTCTGCCCGAGGATGTACATGCCCGGTTTCAGCCTGGGCGGGGGAGCGCTCTGTCCGACCGCCGTCAACTGTTCGGCCCTGCGTAGCGCCTCGTAGTAGTCGAGCGCGTACCACCACCAGTTGTTCAGAATCCCGTCGTGTACACCCTTGAAGTGGGGGATGTGCGCGAACCACCAGCGCATGTAGCCGAGCTGGCTGCATCCCCACTCGCTGCAGTTGAACTGCCGTTTCTGACTCAGGAGGATGGGGTATCGTTTCCAGTTGTCCGCGTAGGATTCGACGTACCGCCGATTCGCGTAGTCGTAGTCAGACATCCCGTTCGGCGGAAAATGGATGTTGCCAACGTGAGCTTCGCCCGGATGATCCTTGTCAATCCGGGTGAAGAGCTCCCACTCGTTCGGATCTTCCGCGTGAGTGTCCCACCTGCCGAAAAAGTGGGCCATGGCGCTTTCGAATCGATGCCCGAAGCTGTGCAACGCCTCGGCAACGCCCCGCTCGTAGTTCCAGCCCATCACGGAGAGGATCTTTTCCAGGCCCGGATGGTCCAGCGGAGGCGAATTCCACCAGAAGGCCCCGGGTCCAACAAGCTGCGACTCGTACATCCCGGCGAAAGGCGGGCCGTAGACCCACACTTCGTCGATCTGCCCGTTGTTGCGTTTGGTGTCGAACTGGTAGAAATCGATCATCGCGTTGTAGTCGAACTTGACTAGGCCCTGCACTTCCGCGAGGTTTTGCAGGGTTCCCGGCGTGTTGCGGCCGTACAGGCGCGAGGGCGTGCCGTAGTAGTACGCGAGGGTGTCGAGGCGCATGAATTGTCCCCTGAGGCGGGTGAAACACACCTGGTCGTTGTGGGTCTCCACGATTCGGAAACGCACCACCCCCTCCGTGACCATGTTGAACTCTTCGATGATCTGATTGACGAGCCGCATTGGATCGGTCCAGTGCCAGATCTCGTGAATGCGCTTGTTGGCAACCGTGTCGATGATCTGGTCCTGGATCACAAGGGCCACTTTGACCTCGATCGGGTCGTCGTTCTCCGATTCGAAATCCTCGATTACCCGCACCGTTGTGCTGCCTGAGAGCACGGACGTGGTCGCGTAGATCCTGGCCTGTCCGACCTTGTGGGCCCGAATCAACCCCATTTCTTCCACCGAAGCCACTTCTGGATTGCTGGAACTCCACCGCACGGGTTCGTCGAGATCGTACGGATACCGCCGTCCCTGTTCGTCCTCGAGCTGGGCGCGCAACTGGAGCCAGGTATTCGGGATCAGCATGAGGGGTTGGGGTAGGATGGCAAGGGACGTGAGCGTCACGGACGACTGCAATTCCCATTCGCCCAGGTACACGCCCGGCATCTGCACGTTCCGAAGCGTCAGCCGAAAAACCTGGACGCCGGTCAGCGCAACCTGCACCGAGTCCCAGTTGAAAGCCGTCGCGTTCCGGTTCTCAATTGCCAGTACGTAGCTGCCGCTTCGCGATTCCAGGTCCTCCAGGGATGCCGCGGCTTCCAGCTGGTACTGAAGATTGACCCACGGAAAAATCTTCGAGGCGGTTACGTCCGTCGGCTGACCGAGACTCAGAGTCACCTGCAGCAGTGTGTCTTGCCGCGCGCCGGCTTCCGTGAACGGATTGCCGTCGAAGAGCTTCTCCAGGCTACCGGCGTCCACGCCGGGAGTGGAGGTGACCGTCATCGTTCCTGCGGCGAGCCCGGCGCCGATGTCCAGACGGTAGGAGCGAATCAACTGCGCCTGCGCCCGGGTCGGCCCGAACGAAGCCAGTGCGATGAGCAAAATGACGCGAACGAAAGTCAACCGACGCATTGCCAGTCCTCCGTCGCTGGTGCGCACGTGTCCGGTATCGTCAGCGCTCCCGGATCGTCCCTCCCGCAATCGCTTTCCGTCAATGGCCGCCGAGAAGCAGCAACTTGGCCACCTGGGAGGGGGCCTCAGGGAAAGCGATCCGGCAGAAGTAGACCCCCGAGGGCAGTCGCGTTCCCCGGAAGTCCCGGCCGTCCCACACCCAGGATTGCAACCCTTCCCGCACGTACCGCCGGGTGCGCAGAACCTCCCGACCGAGGGCGTCGTAGACGACCGCTTCGACCCAGCCGCTGCGCGGAGCCTGGAACGTCACGGCCGTCTTTTCCACGAACGGATTCGGATGCGCTCCCAACAGTCTGAACTGCTCCGGAATCCGATCCGACAGAAGCCGGGACACTCCGGTCGGGCCAGCCACCCGGAGTTCGGCGAAATCGTAGAGATCGAAAGTAGTGGCCCATTGGCTCGGCTGGTGGTTGAGGCGCTGGTAGCGCACTCCGAGCCGCAACCGACTTCCCGGCTTGAGGTCCAGACCCGCCCACGGCGTCCGTGGAATGGCGAGTTCGAATTGAACGCGCGGCGGCTCGTACCACACGGCGAGCCGTACGGAGTCGGGGTTCAGCACCCGGCGTCCGAAGCGGCGTCTGTACGCTGGGTCGGTGTCCCACATTCCACCGGGGCCGCCACGCGACAGACTGTACTGCCGAGCTTCCTCGCTGCCGTCCCAGGCGCGGAGGTCGAACGAGCCGCCGTGCTCGGGATGCAGGGTCATCTCCAGGTTACCGCGGGAAAACCACCAGCCGTCGGCATCCGTGTCCAGCAACAGCACTGGCTCCGCGTAGTGCGAGAGATCGAGCGCGATGTAAAGGGACTCGTCCGAGCAGGCCATGTACA
>CAYXFI010000422.1:0-3564 GCA_964464205.1 uncultured Cytophagia bacterium | reverse complement strand
TTTCCCCACGCGCGGCGGACCCGGCAAGTCAACGCTAGCCAATACCCCCTGTTTCTCGCCGTCCAAGGAACGAATGGCAAATCCCGTTCGCTTGCCGGAAGCGCGGATCTCCGCCGTGTAGAAGCCTCTCGCCGGGAGATGAACGCGATCGAGCACTCGCTGAATCAGCGTGGTCTTGCCACTGCCGGGTTTTCCCGTGAGAAGCAGATTGGTCATGCCGCCCTCGAAGGCAATATTCTGCGCAGGTATTGGCCTGTGTAAGAAGCGCTCGATGCCGCAATTTGTTCCGGCGGTCCCGTGGCGACTACGTACCCGCCGGCCTCCCCGCCTTCGGGCCCCAGGTCAATCACCCAGTCCGCGCATTTGATCACGTCCAGGTTATGTTCGATCACAAGCACGCTGTTTCCAGACCGGATCAGCCGCTCGAAGCACTCCAGCAACTTGCGGATGTCCTCGAAGTGCAATCCGGTGGTCGGTTCATCGAACAGGTACAGGATGTGCTTGCCTGGCTTGCTCGCCATGTGGGCGGCCAGTTTCACTCGTTGCGCTTCCCCGCCGCTCAGCGTGGTGGCCGGCTGACCGAGCCGAATGTAGCCGAGTCCCACGTCCCGCAGCAACTGCAGCCTCTGCACGACGGCAGGATGGGCCCGGAAAAACTCGTAAGCCTCATCCACCGTCATTTCCAGCACCTCGCTAATGTTCTTTCCGCGGTACCGTATCTCGAGAATCTCGTTGCGGTAGCGCTTTCCGCCGCAGGTCTCGCATTCCAGATACAAATCGGCGAGAAACTGCATCTCCATTTTCACCACGCCCGCCCCCTGGCACGTCTCGCACCGGCCGCCCGGTACGTTGAAGCTGAAATGCCCGGGGGTGAGTCCGCGTACGCGCGCCGCCCGGGTCTGTGCAAAGGCCTGCCGGATGCCATCGAACGCCTTCACGTACGTGGCGGGGTTGGATCGGGGCGTCTTGCCGATAGGCGATTGATCCACCAACACCACGTCGTCCAGATGCTCCGCCCCAAGGATGTCCCGATGGCGACCCACACGGCCCTTCCAGCTCCGGAGCTTCCTCTTGAGGCCCGTGTACAACACGTCGTACACCAGGGAACTCTTGCCGGAACCGGAAACCCCCGTGACCACCACAAACAAACCGAGGGGGATTTCCACGTCGATGTTCTTCAGATTGTGTTCGGCCGCACCCAGCACCACCAGCGACTTGCCTGTAGGACGCCTCCTGCTGTCCGGAATCGGGATTTGCCGATTGCCCCGGAGGTAGGAACCCGTGAGCGAGCGGCCGTCGCGGCGCAGCTCCTCGTACGTCCCCTGGAACACAACCCTTCCACCGTCTTCTCCCGCGCCGGGGCCGAGATCGACGATGTGATCGGCCATCTCCATCGTATCGCGGTCGTGCTCCACCACGACCACGGTGTTGCCGATGTCCCGTAGCTTCAGCAGAATCTGCACCAGGCGGTGAGTATCCCGCGGGTGAAGCCCAATCGATGGTTCATCCAGTACGTACAGCGAACCCACGAGCTGGGAACCAAGGGCGCTGGCGAGATTGATCCGCTGGAACTCTCCGCCCGAAAGCGTGGCCGTGCGCCGATCCAGCGTCAGGTAGCCGAGTCCCACATCCTCGAGGTATCCCAGTCGATTTCGCAACTCCCGCAGGATCGAGGCGGCGATTTCCTCTTCGAACTCGGACAATCGCAACTCGTCGAAGAAACGGCGAGCCTCGGAGATGGTCATGGCCGACACGTCGGCGATGGTAGCGCCGTTCACGCGGACGTACAGCGCCTCCGGCCGCAGGCGCGTCCCACCGCAAGCGTGGCATCGCACGTACCCTCGATAGCGACTCAAAAACACTCGTACGCCAATCTTGTATTTCTTCGTCTCGAGCCACTCGAAGAACCCGTAGATGCCGGGGAACTCTCCGTTCCCGTTGAGCACGAACTCGAGTTCCTCTTCAGACAATTCGCCGAAAGGCTTGTCCACATCCACCCCGTGCTTGGGGCCGTTTCGGACCAGCCAGCGCCACAGGTGCGAGTGAGTCGGCGTGTTCCACGGTTCGATAGCCCCCTGCCGGATGCTCCGCGTCTTGTCCGGCACCACCAGATCGAGATCGATCTCAATGATGTCCCCGAAGCCCTTGCACACCGGGCAGGCTCCGAACGGGTTGTTGAAAGAGAACAACCTGGGTTCCGGCTCGATGAAGCTCCTCCCGCAGCGCGAGCACTCGAAGCGCTGGCTGAAGCGCAGCCGCCGTTCTCCGTGGATCGTCAGCACCACGACGCCCTTGCCCTCGCGATAAGCCAAGCGCACGGAATCGGCCCAGCGGGCCTCTTCCCCCGGGTGGACGATCAGCCTGTCCACCACTACCTCCATCCCCGGGAGTTCCGCGGGTTCGATCTCATCCAGGGTGACCATCGAGCCGTCGGAGCGCAGAAGACGGAAAAACCCGCTCTCCCGGAGTGCAGCGATGGTCGCCTCCGGATCTCCCTCAATCTCCAGCGGGTACGAGAGAATCACCCTGGTCCCCGCGGGCAGGCTGCGGAGGGTTTCTAGCACGTCACTCACCTGCTCCTTCTTGACCTCCACTCCGCAGTCCGGGCAGAAGGTCCGGCCCACACGGGCGAACAGGAGGCGCAGGTAGTCGTGCACCTCCGTGGCCGTGCCCACCGTGGAGCGCGAGCTGCGCGTGGGGTTCTTCTGCTCGATGGCCACCGCGGGCGAGATGCCCCGAATCTCGTCCACATCGGGGCGGTCCATCCTCTCCAGAAACTGGCGGGCGTAGGAAGAAAGACTCTCCACGTAGCGCCGCTGGCCCTCGGCGTACAGAGTATCGAACGCCAGGCTCGACTTCCCGGAGCCGGACACGCCAGTGATGACGATTAGCCGATTGCGGGGCAAACGCAGATTGATGTTCTTGAGATTGTGGGTGCGCGCCCCGATGATTTCGATGTAGCGCTCAGCCACCGCGCAGCTCGAGATTGGGGTTTTCGAACAGCCGACCAGGCATCCGAGCGGGGGAGAACCTTATAATTTACCCCACAGCCGCTGCAAAATCAATCGGTTTTCGGCGGCATCCCTCCGTCCTCTTGCACTTTGCTACTGGAATGAGGCGCCTGCGCCGGGGACTGGCAACCGGTCCCGAGGGACCCCGTAGCCCCCGAGGGTCGGTTTTTTGCCGGACCCACGGCCCCGCTCCGCGGGCGGAAGTGCACCGAAAACCGGCTGTCCCCGGTTGGTTTTCGCCTCACGCAGAGCCCGCCGAGCCGCGGAGAGGCAACTCTCGCTAAGCCGCCAAGACGCCAAGTACACGGAGCAGTGGGCTCTGAGAACGTAATCCCGGCGAATCCGCATGTCCTTAGACCCCCTTGTTCCCCTGCAGCCCTGGGCGGGAGAGGGGCGGCTTTGCGGCTCTGCGGCTCTGCGTGAACTACGTCAACCCACGCAAAGGGCGCTCAGATCTCCAGGACGCGCAGAAGCGCGTCCCTCCGAACCTGCGGCGTGGGGTCGCCCCGCCCTGGAGGGTCCGGCTCCTGCCGGACCTACCGCCCGCCAGACG
>CAYXFI010000421.1:0-3578 GCA_964464205.1 uncultured Cytophagia bacterium | reverse complement strand
CGGCCAGGCGGATGCAGGAGGAGGCGATTCGAAAGATACGCGAGATGCGGGAAGAATAGGGAAGAGAGCAGTCGTAGTAGACGCAAGCGCGGTCGACGGCAATTTGGGGTACGCCCCGATAGCCAACACAAGGACGAGTTTTTCGTTTGCGGGGATGAGCTAGCGCCCGTACATTGTGCTCGGATGTACAAGTGTACCGAATCCGCTGGAGGGTAGGCCTTGCCGATTGTGAACGCAAGCGCCCCTTGCGGGAGCGTTTGGGAGAGGATGGGACCGACGCGTTGATTTGCCTTCTGAACCAGTTGCGGGAGAAACAGCGGGACGACGTTTTGAAGATCCTCGAGGAAAAGTTTGAGCGTCGGCTGGCCGAGGAATTGGGGAAAGTTCGGGGGGAGATGGCGGAACAGGGGGCGGCGCTGAGGAACGAGATTGCGGAAACCAGAGCTTCACTGAGCGAGGAGATTGGCAGGACGAGTGGCTCTCTCCGTGGAGAGATCGCTGAGGCCCGGGCCTCGCTCCAGCAGGAGATTGCAGAGACCCGGGCCTCGCTCCGTCAGGAGATAGCGGAGACCGGTGCCTCGCTTCGGAGTGAGATGTCGGACAACGTTGCGTCGCTCCGAAGGGATATCGCGGAGGGGAGAGCCGAGCTAATCAAATGGATGTTTGTTTTCTGGACCGGTCAACTCATCGCTATTCTGGGAATCTTGTTCGCCTTTTTCAAATAGCAGGACGGCCTGGGCTACTCCGCCATAACTTGCTGTTTGCGCTGATCGGACCTCGGTTCTTGCCCGGACAGAGGCCGGATGGGGCACGGTAGCCAGCGGAGGCCGGCGGGAAGGGGCAAGAATGCACGGCAGCCGCAGGATCAGACGTGAGGCGTTGGTTGGAAGAAGATGCGACTATGGACGCTATTTGGCCATGAACTCGTTCTTGCAAATGCGCTGGCGAAGAGCGTCGACTGAATCTCTCAGTGGTCGCAAGCGGAGGACCGGGCATCGACTCGCTGGGAAACTGGAAGAAAGTGCCGGCAAGGGGCCGAGGGGGTGAGTGGGGCGGACAAGAAAGCCCGTAGCTTACTGTCTCAGGCGGCTTCTTTGGCGAACGGCTCATCGGAGGACGAAATTGTGCCGATGGGTACCTCCCTCGAACACGATATTCGGGAGATGAGGCTCCAATTGGAGGATGAGCTGGCTCGACTGGACGCCTCCGTGAGACAAGCGATTGCGGCGATGAAAAGGGATCTGGTTAGATGGATGTTTGTTCTGAGTGTAGGAGAGATCGTCGTCATCGTCTGCGTTCTTTTTGCGTTTTTCGGATGATGGACCGGGAGATAGGGAACTATTCTCGAACGGTTTGCGGCACCCTGGGCGCACCGCAGACTGAGGGGTCTGAGAGATGAGAGTTCTGAACGCCGGTCTGTCAAGGGCCTGGGGAGAACTATAGGAGACAGCCGAAACAACTGGCGCACTTTTCCGGAAAGTCGAAATCGGCTGGAGACGGTGGAGTGCCTTGCTCTGCGCCGCAACGTGAGAGCCGGGCACGGACCCAAGGGCTTTTCCGGAGTGATTCGATCGTGGAAACCTGGGTTGACCTGGTTAGCTCAAACTCGTTTATCTGGGCCGGTCGAACTGTCGCGTCGAAAATCTGGTTTCTACGCCTTTCCGCCACTTATCGTTCGCATGGACCGCGGAACTACATCACATGAGCATCGCTTCTGAAGTCATTGTCTCAAGCTCCCTCCTGGAGCGGATAAGGCGGAACAAGCTGGCCTATCTGTACGCGGCGCCGGCTTTTCTGGTGATGGGGGCTGTGGTCGTCTATCCCTTTCTCTACAACGTCCTCATCTCCTTTTCCAACATGAGCCTCACCCACCTGCGTGACTGGCGGATCATCGGACTTAAGCAGTATGCGCGCGTGTTTTCAGATCCGCTTTTCTACTCGGTCTTTCTCAAGACGGTCATCTGGACCACGATAAACGTCTTTTTTCACGTTACCATTGGTGTGTTCCTTGCGTTGCTCTTGAATAGGCCGCTGTTCGGACGCAGCGTGATTCGAACCCTGCTCATTTTGCCCTGGGCTATTCCCCAGTACATCGTCGCGTTGACCTGGCGAGGCATGTTCCACTCGCCCGATGGAGCGATCAACTTGATCTTGATGAGGGTTTTTCACGTGCCACCCATTGAGTGGCTTTCTGATCCCACGCTGGCGTTCGTTGCAGTGATCATCGTGAACGTGTGGCTGGGATTTCCCTTTATGATGGTTGTCGCGCTCGGTGGATTGCAGTCCATCCCGGATGAGTTCTACGAGGCGGCGGAGGTGGACGGCGCCCGATGGTCGCACCGCCTACGTCACATCACATTGCCTCTGCTCAAGCCAGTGATGATTCCCGCCATTTCACTGGGCGTCATCTGGACCTTCAACAATTTCAACGTCATCTGGCTTGTTTCGAATGGAGGACAACCTGCGGACAGTACCCACATCCTCGTCAGCTACGTGTACCGCGCGGCTTTCAACTACTACCGCTATGGTTACGCGGCGGCCCTGTCCATGGTGATTTTCTTCATCCTCCTCGTATTCAGTGTGAACTTCATTCGCAGAACGCGGGCGACGGAGGCAGTGTACTGATGGCCCGGGCGCGCAGAGATCCCTGGTACGTCACGCTACTGGTGTACGTTGCGTTGCTAGTAGCAGTAGTGGTTGCTGTGTACCCAGTGCTCGTGATCATCGGGATTTCTCTACGCCCCGGTGACATGTTGCATGCACTGTCGTTGCGAATCATCCCGGAAAACGCCACGCTGGATTCCTACCGGCAACTATTCCGTGATCAACCTTTCTTGCGATGGATGCTCAACAGCACGATCGTGTCTCTGATGGTCACTATCCTCGGGGTCAGCCTGGCTAGCACCGCTGGCTATGCTTTTTCGCGCTACCGTTTTCCGGGGCATTCGGCGGGCATGATCGCCCTCATCACGACGCAAATGTTCCCTGTGACAATGCTGCTGTTGCCTCTCTACATCATGTTGATCAAACTGAAGCTCTTCGACTCGTTCATTGGTCTGGTCATTGCCTACTCGGCCACGGCGCTTCCCTTTTGCGTTTGGCAAATGAAGGGGTACTACGATACAATTCCCATCAGCGTCGAGGAAGCGGCATGGATCGACGGGGCAGGACGGTTCCGAACATTCTACGAGATCGTGCTCCCTCTCGCAGCTCCCGCGCTGGTGATCACGGCGCTGTTCTCTTTCATGGCTGCCTGGTCTGAGTACCTTGTGGCAGCGGTCATTTTGCACGACCGCATGCTGTACACCTTGCCGCTGGGGCTGAAGCAGTTTCAGAGCAATTTCGACACACAGTGGGGTCTGTATGCGGCTGGAGCCGTGGTGGTGACCGTTCCAGTCGTCGCTGTGTTCGTTTTCCTGAGCCGATGGTTGGTGTCGGGGCTCACGCTTGGCAGCGTAAAAGGCTAGCGGTTGGAGTCGCAGACTGGGTGAAATTCGTTGGCGATGGAAGGTCTGGGGAGGTCACCCTTCCCTCGACAGTGGCTGGAATCAATGATCGGGCAAGTTGCCGAAGGGCAG
>CAYXFI010000420.1:2321-3580 GCA_964464205.1 uncultured Cytophagia bacterium | reverse complement strand
GCGCCTCGGCTGGCACCGATGGGAGCCGGTACGGGAATTCGCACCGGGTGTCGTGCGGTTGCGGCACTTGGATCGTCCCCACTGGTACCGCGCTGCCAAGCCGGGGGGCGACCAGTGGCGCCAGGAAATGTGGTGCGACTGATGGCTGCTGGTCCCGCCAATCCCGGTGCATTTGTGGATCAATTGTGGACGCAGGAGCCTTCCACGCTAAAGGAAGCGCGGCGATCTCCGAAAAAACAGCCGGGCAGGCGGACCAGCAAAGACAAGGAGAGGAGGGGGATGAGAACCCGGGCGTCGGCGATTCTCGCGTGGATGCTATTGATCGGAGTTTGCGCGGGCTACTGATCGACAGCGGTAAACCCGAGGCAGACCGAAGATCCGGTGGCGTACGTGGGCGAGGTCCAGCCCGACAAGCGTTTCTGCGACGGCCTGCTCCCACACGCGGTGGGGGTGCACAGCGTCTAGGCCTTCCGGGCCAACCGTTCCCAGGCGCCGGAAGGTGGCCTTCAGGCCTGGACGTACAATCACGCCCCAATGCTCGCGTACTGGAAGGGGCGCTCCTGGTTGCAGTACCTGAGCGACCCGAAGGAGGAACACAATCCCCCGGGTCGCACACTCAACACCAGCTCGCCGGACGGCTACCGCTGGGAACCCCCCGAGTGGTCTTCCCGGTGATCTACTTGCCGGAGATCCGGTGGAAAGAGTACCGCATTCCCGGTGGCACTCCGGCCATCATGCACCAGCGGATGGGGTTCTACGTCGCTCCCAACGGGCGGTTGCTGACGATCGGCTTCTACAGTTGGTGCCCCACGCCGCGCGTCGGGCCGAACCGCGGGCAGGGCATTGGCCGCGTGGTGCGCGAGATCTACCCGGACGGGTCTTTCGGGCCAATCTACTTCATTCGCTACAATCGCCGCGCCGGCTGGAGCGAGAGAAACACGCCGTGGTTTCCGTTCTACAGAAGTTCGCCGGACACCGGCTTCGTGGCGGCTTGCGATTCGCTCCTCGCCAACAGACTGGTGCGCCTGCAGCGGTGGGAAATGGAGCAGGTGTACGACGATCCCTTCTACACCTTCACCCCGCCGCGGGGAGAGGTGGTCAAAGCCCTTTGCTTTTTGCACCGCGCCGACGGTGCCGTGGTCGCGCTGTGGAAGCATCAACGCTCCGCACTGAGCTTTGACGAGGGCCGGACGTGGACGCCGCTGCTCCGCAATCGCACCCTCTGGACCTGCGGCGCAAAGGTCTGGGGCCAGCGGACG
>CAYXFI010000420.1:0-2221 GCA_964464205.1 uncultured Cytophagia bacterium | reverse complement strand
GCTCCGCAATCGCACCCTCTGGACCTGCGGCGCAAAGGTCTGGGGCCAGCGGACGAAGAACGGTCGATACGCCCTGGTCTCCAACCACTCGGCGACGCGGCGGAATCGCTACCCGCTGGTGATTCTGACGAGCGAGGACGGTCGGGACTTCTCGAACATGCTCTGCATTGTCGGGGAGGTGCCGCCGGTTCGGTACCAGGGCATTCACGAGAATCCCGGGCCGCAGTACGTGCGCGGAATCGTCGAGGGGAACGGCGATCCGCCAGGGGAGTCGATGTGGATCACATACAGCATGAGCAAAGAGGACATCTGGGTGAGCCAAATCCGTGTTCCGGCCTCAGGCGAGGTGCAGAATCACGTGAATCAAAGCTTCGAGGGTCTGGAGCGTATCTCGGATCTTGGTCTCTGGAATCTGTACATGCCGAAATGGGTCCCGATTTCCCTCCGAACAGTGCCTGAGACAGAGGGGCCGCGGGGTCGAGTCCTTGAGCTCCGAGATGAAGAGCCTTGCGACTACGCCCTGGCGGAACGAATCTTCCCTGAATCCCAGCGGGTCGAAATCTGGTTTCGCGTCAAACTGCAGGAGGTCGGTCACGCCCTGCTCGAAGTGGAGGTGCAGGGGAAACGGGGCGAGCGGCCGATCAAACTGAGATTCGATCCGGACTGGCTCTCGCTGGACATCGGCAAGGTGGAGCCGCATCCGCTCCCCTTTCGGGCCCACCGCTGGTACCGGCTGACGCTGCGGATCGACTGCGGGTGCCGCGAGTACAGGGTGAGCCTGGGCCACGGGAAGGCGGAACGGACCGTAGCGCTGGCTGCGCCGGTGAAGGCGGTCTCGCGGCTCGTGTTCCGCACGGGTCCCTGGCGCGGGGATGTCCGCCTGGCGGTGTTGGATGGCGAGCCGGGCACGCCGGGACTGGACTCCGAAGACCGGCCGGGTGCGGACTTCAAAGTGACCCGGAGCGTGTTCCGGATCGACGACGTTGCGACGAAGCCATCTTAGGCTCTCGGCTTCGACGCGAGCCCTGCTCCACTTAGATTTCGCGTTTTGGCTTTTGAGCAAAGCGGCAGCTTCTGTGGGCCATCCGGCTGTCGTGGACGCAGTTCTTCTCACCCTTCTGCGCAGACCAGTCGAGGTACACCTTTGACCCCCCGCGAACGGTACATCGCCACGCTTCTCTTTCAAAGCCCCGACAAGATCCCTTTCGAACCCGGGCGTCCCCGAGAGAGCACGCTCCGCCGATGGCGAGCTGAGGGATTGCCGCTGGGCGACGATTGGTACGCGACCCTCTGTCGCGAGATCGGGATTCCTGCCGAAAGCGCTGCTTGTCCGCTGGGCGATTCTCTGGTCGACTTCAAGATGAACCCGAAGTTCGAGGAGAAGATCCTCGAACACCGCGATGGTCACTACCTGGTGCAGGACTGGATGGGCAACATCGCGTAGATCTCGGACGAGTACGACTACACGTACCTCCGGTCGCCGAAAGACTTCGTGACCCGAAGGTGGCACGCCTTTCCGGTATCCACGCCCGAAGACTTCGAGCAAATGAAAAGGCGCTACAACCCGGACGATCCGGTCCGCTACCCGAGGGATTTCGATTCGCTGGTCCCGAAGCTGAGGGACAGGGACTTCGTGATGACGCTGACGATTCCGGGGCCCTTCTGGCAGCTCCGCGAGTGGTGCGGCTTCGAACCCCTGTGCGTCATGTTCGTCGAACAGCCGGATTTTGTCCGGCACATGCTGGAGTTCTGGAGTGAATTCGTGTCCAGAACGATGGCCCGCGCGCTTGAGGCTGGGGTGGTGGACCGACTCTGGATCAACGAAGACATGGCCTACAAGGGGAAGAGCATGATCAGTGCGGCGATGGCGCGAGAGTTCCTGCAGCCCGTCTGGAAGCGCTGGGCCAGTGAGGCGCGGGAGGCAGGCGTGCCGCTCGTGGACGGGGACTCGGACGGGTACGTCGGCGAGCTGATCCCGATCTGGATTGAGTCGGGCATCAACGTGTGCGATCCGCTTGAAGTTGCGGCAGGCAATGACATCGTGGCGTTTCGTAGGCGATTCGGTCGCAAAATCGCCTTTCGACAGGGAATCGACAAACGGGCCATCGCCAAAGGCGGAAGAGCGATTGAGGAAGAGGTGGCCAGGGTAGAGCCCGTGGTGCGCGACGGCGGCTACATTCCCGGCTGCGACCACGGCGTGCCGCCCGACATCTCGTGGGAG
>CAYXFI010000419.1:0-3583 GCA_964464205.1 uncultured Cytophagia bacterium | reverse complement strand
GACGGGCCTCCTCTTCGGTGAGGGAGAAAATTGCGTTGCACGCGCCGCGGATTTTGAACGCGCCCGTTCGCTGCAGGTTCTCACACTTGAAGAACAGCTCCGCACCGAACATTTGGTTCAGCGAGCGACTCGTGAACACTGGGGTACGGTGCACGTGCGCACGAATACGCTCGTGCGCGGCGCGGACGTCGTCGAACGTTGGACGCATGGCATTCACCTACTTTTTCGCTCGCAGGGGCAGACCCAGGACACGTGGTCCAGCCCCCGCACCCAGTGGTTGTCGAGTGCTGCAGGTCTTCAAGAGAACACTCGCCGATCGGGTGCCCCGCTGAGGGCAGACGGAAGCCGCCGGGCCGGACGGCCACCGGACCTGAACGCCTTCCTGCCGTCTTCAGAGCTCCGCGCGGGTCTCCACAGTCCCCGCCCTTCAATCGCCCGAGACGCGGGGCGAAGGACTACGTGCCTGCCAGTGCCTTCATTTCACACCCAGCTCGCGCAGCACGTTCTCCGCGTGGTTCAAACGGTCGGTGATGAACAGCACGTACCCGATGCTCACCGAAATGGCTCGCGTCAGATCCGGGTCGAAAACGAAATCGCTGGTCATGGCCTCGTAGTTGCCGTCGAAGGCGACACCGACGAGCTCACCCCGGCCGTTCATCACCGGGCTACCGGAATTGCCTCCGGCGATATCCAGATCGGCCAAGAAATCCACCATCACGTCCCCGAGATCGGGATGCGCGTAGGGCCCGAAGTCCTTGCCCGCCTCAATTTGCTTCAGGACCTCCGGGCAATCGAAGGGCTCCTCCCCGGTGTCCTTCTCGATCACACCGCGCAGGGTAGTGGCCCACTTGTACCACACGGCGTCGCGCGGGGAATACCCCTTGACCGTGCCGTAGGTGAAGCGCAGGGTCCGGTTGGCATCCGGGTACAACGCGCCGCCCTTCCATTCGTGGATCGCCCGGATCAACTGGGGACGGAGGCGGTACACCGCGCCCACAAACGTCTTGTAGCGGTCCTCCAGTTCCTTCCTTTCCTCCTGGACTGCAGCCGCGAAATTGATCAAAGGATCCTCAAGCTTCTCGATCTCGTCGAGGGACTTGTCCAGCAGATCGAGATTGGCGGACAGATCCGTGATCCGTGTGTGGGTGAACAGCGAATCGACAAAACGATCGATCGCCGTCTGCAGCGCTTCGCCCTGCAGGTGGTCAATCACCGGCTCCAGTGCGCGGATCCGCTGTTCCTCCGGCAATTCCGCCGCCCGCCGAATGACCAGAGCCAGCAACTTCTCGTCCGTCGGGACATGCAGGTTGCGCTCCATCGTACGGAACATCTCTTTGGTGCGGGACAGGTCCTTCTCATCGAGACCGGGCTCTCCCTCCTCCTCCGGCTTGGATCGCTGGTCGGCCCAGAACCAAACCGTGCGGGCAAAGCTGAAAAGCTGGCAGTAGTTGAAGTAGCCAAGCACGGTCCGTTTGTCGTAGTAGGTGCGCAGATCCTCGTAGATGCGGGCGATCTCCGGCAGAATATGTCCGTACTTCGCCTTCAGATCCGGGTGTTGTTCGAGGTACGCCTGAAACTGTCGTTCCTGTTCCCGCTTCTTTTCCAGCAGGCGCGTCTTCCGCATCCCCTCCAGCATCCCTTCTGAGTACTTGAGCGAGTTATTCAGGACTTCGATGCGCGAGGCAAAGCGGACCCGAAGTTCCGGATCTTCTTTCCTAGCCTCTTCGAGAAGCTCAATGATAGCCCGCATCGTGCGAATCCGCTCCGGATAGATCACGTTCTGCCACAGGTCGATGGAGTAGCTGCTGCGGTAGCGCATCGTGGAACCGGGGTAGCCAAGGACCATCACGAAATCGCCTTTGCGGACAGGCCGATCGGCGATCTTGAGCCAGCGGTTGGGCTTGTAGGGAACGTTGTCCTTGGAGTACTCAGCGGGGGAACCGTCCGGAGCGCAATAGACGCGCATGAAAGAGAAATCCCCCGTGTGTCGGGGCCACATCCAGTTGTCCACGTCTCCCCCGTACTCGCCAACGCTGGCCGGAGGCGCGTAGACCAACCGGACATCTCTGAACTCCCGGTAGACGTACAGGTAGTACTTGGTGCCGCTGAGCATGTCCACGACCGTCGCCTGCAGGCCCTTCCCCTCGGCCTCGGCCTCGCGAGCGATCTCGCTGCACTTTCTATCGATGGCTTCCTGACGTTCTGCATCGCTCATCCCAGGCTTCACAGCGCCGAGCACCTGTTGGGTCACGTCCTGGAAATCGATCAGCACGGAAGCCGTGTAGCCGGGGGCGGGGAGTTCCTCTTCCCTCGTCTTCGCCAGAAAGCCCTGCTCAATGAAATTCTGACGGGCCGTGCTCTGGTACTGGATGGCCCCGTAGGCGACGTGATGGTTGGTGATCACCAGTCCTTCCGGCGAAACAAACGAACCGGTACCGCCGCCCAGTAGTACGATTGCGTCCTTCAACGCGACGATCTCGTCCGGGGAAAGCTCCAGCCCACGTTGCCGCAACTGGTCGATGGGCAGTTGCCGGATCATGTCGAGAGGCCACATGCCCTCGTCGGCTACACCCGTAGCCGCGAATCCCGCCATCACTGCCGCCAGGACGAGTAGAACGATACGCCTGCTTCTCATGGGACACCTCCTCCGCTGAGACCCATTGCTCACGAGGGAATCGCCGAAGCGGAACCGCCACTCCCAATTCCTCTCGAGACCCGGCGCCTTCGTCGTGCCCACAGGCGGAAAAGAGCCGCCTGCATCCGATGCGCGCCGACAACCTCGTCCGCGAGAATCCGCACGTGCGTGCAGGGCGGGAAGACCGGTGTGAAAACCACCGACACCCGGAGCTCACAAAGCAATCACCAGGTTGCTGCGATGGCTCGCTCCGTGACACGCGCTGCTCGCATCACCCGAACCGTGCCTCTTTCGCCCGCCCAAGGTGATTGGCCAATCCGGAAATTCAGAATTTCGACGCTCCCACCCTTCGGGCTGAGCACGCTGGGTACAAAAAGCTCGGTTCAGGATGCCCCGCAGGCCCTTTTGTGGCGCCTCTGTGTTCCACGGCTACCGGGCACGTTTCCGCAAACCTCCTGGGACCTGAACTTCACCAACAGTTCCGGGACAAACGCCTGCACTCGAGCCCTCGCCCCGCGGGGTCGCACCTGCGAGCGAGCTTCTCGCGGCGACGTTGTAAGATACGGAAAAATCCCGAAACCGTTTCGGAAAAGCAAAGTCCCGGGATTGACATCGTCGCGCCCGTCGTCCGGAAGGTACGCCATCGGCGGCCTCGCGGAACGCGGCTCAGACGAGGGGTGAGCAGTGACGATTGGCCTGGACGACCAGCATCGGAGAGGAAGATAGGCTCACGTTTTGGCACAAGCCGGCGGCACCGGTTGGGACCTCTCTCACGGAGATGAGCCAGACTCGCGGGAATCCGGAGGGTCGGGCTCCTACCCGATTTACAGTCCGCGAAGCGTGCCGAAATCTACCGCAAACGGGCGGTCGCCAGTCTACTCTTACCTCACGCGGAGCACGCCGAGCCGCGGAGAAAGCAGGCTCTCGCAAACCCATCAAGCTGCAGAG
>CAYXFI010000418.1:0-3591 GCA_964464205.1 uncultured Cytophagia bacterium | reverse complement strand
GTGACGACTGTCTATCCTGGCCGAACTCCTCTTCCGGCCCGGGTTTCAGACCGGCCTCTCTTCCTCTACGAAGAGCTACAAGGCGCCGAGTGCCTCAGCCTTTGCGGGTCCCTCCAGTTCTACTACGTCCGTTTCCCTTTGACTTTGGGCAGAAACCAAGAACGCACTTTCACCGCCGGGTCGCAGAGCTTTGCGCAGAGTTTTTCCCTCCGAAGAGAAACGTGCCTATCTGGGGCTTCGGAAGAGGCGCTTTCCGCTTTCCGACTTGATTGCTGGGCTTCCCGCAGTACCCAAGGGCAGAAAGCTCAGGCGCAAACGGCGCGGCGCCCAATAGCTTTCCCCTAGCCACGGAGGCTCATTCTTCGCGTCGCCGGGGACCGCACCCTTTGGCTGTTGTTCAGACCTGGTTGTGCTTTCCGGGTGCGCGCCCGCTTGCGCATCTTCCGCACTCCGTGTCGTTGTTGGGCTCTGCGTGCCCTGCGCCCCTGCGGTTTGTTGCAAGTCCACCAGGACGCTCCAGCCGAAAACCATCCGCAGGTTTCAGGCTCAGAACGGCCAATCTGACGTAGCAGCACTGGGATAGCGGGTTTTTCGTCATTCCCAAGAGCCGTCACCTGGAATCTCTGTGGGTAGCCGTCCGCAGACGCAATCTCAGGGCGGCCTCGACGAAAACGTCGAGTGCCCCGACGAATTCGTCGAACATGATCGTTGGGCCACCGGCGGACGGTGAACAGATCTGTTTGATTTTCAAGCGATCAAATCCCGCTGTCGCTCGCGACTAAGGGTGGCACACAGGTTGCCGGATGGAACGCTCGGTGTTCGGAAGGGCGCGGTTCTCGGCGGCGCGCCGCGGACGGCCAGGGCCACGGCTATCGGCCGCGAATGCGCCCAGGGTCGCGCTGCAGGCTGGGTCTAAGCGGCGGGGTTCCGTCCCGGTTACCCGGTTCCACACCAGAGGGGAGCCGCGTGAGCAGTGGGAACACCCGGTTGCGGCCAGCATCGGTTTCGAGAACTGGAGGAGTTGATGACGCGGGAACGTTTCAGCTACCGAGCACTGACGGCGTTTCTTCTCCTGTGGGCTTTCGGGAGTCTCCTGTCGTCCGGGATCGTGCTGTACGTCGCGCCGCCCGGGCGCATTGCCAACTGGACGGACTGGCGCCTCCTCGGACTCACCAAGGGACAGTGGCAAGCCATTCACACGGTGCTCGGCTTCGGCTTTGTGTTGGCAGGTTTGTTCCACGTCTTCAAATTCAACTGGAGGGTCCTGCGCAACTATCTCAGGAAACGGGCGGCGAAGGGTCCGCGCTACCGTCGGGAACTTCTGGTTTCCGTCATTCTGGCGGCGGTTTTTTTGATCGGGAGCGGCCTGGAGCTACCTCCGTTCGCGCAGATCGTGGCTCTGGGGGATTACGCGAAGAATTCCTGGGCAGCACCGGAAGAGGAACCTCCCGTGCCACACACGGAGCTCAAGACTCTGGCGGAGGTGGCGAGGCAACTGAACCTGAGTCCGGACGAAGCACTCCAAGAGCTGCGGGCGCGGGGGCTCAGTGTGCGCGGTGCGGACGTGACGCTGCTGCAAATAGCGCGCGAAAACGGAGTGTCGGCCCGCGAAGTCTACGAGATGCTGACGGGGTCTTTCCATCCCAGTCAGCCACAGATTGCCGGCAGTGGGCTGGGCCGAAAGACGCTGGCCGAGCTCGCCCGTCAGGTCGGTCTGTCGCCCGAGGACGCCGTCGTTATGTTGGGTCAGCTGGGGGTCGAGGCATCGCCGGAGGAAACGATTCGGCAAATCGCTCAGCGGATGGGCGTGAGACCGTACGAAATCGCGGAGTGGCTGGCAGAGAACGAGCGAGCTGGTGGGCAGGCGGCTGCTCCGCAACGCTGAGTTCCGGGTGAAAGAGGCGACGTGGGCTATCCCAAGCGGAGGTCGATCGCCACGCTGCCAGTTGCTTGACGGCGCAGCCGGTCGGGACGAGACGTGGTTCTTTCCCGGCGATGCGCGCCCGTAGGTCGCCCCGGCCGATTCAGCGGTCGGCCGTAGCGGTTACGCCGCGAAGCGAAACGTGATCACGTCGCCGTCTTGCACCTCGTAGTCCTTGCCTTCGAGACGGAGGGACCCGTCTTCGCGGCAACGCGCAATGGATCCGCATCGCGCGAGATCCTCGAAAGACACCACCTCAGCCCGGATGAAACCTCGCTCCATGTCGGTGTGGATGACACCCGCGGCCCGCTTCGCGGGCGTGCCCCTGCGGATCGTCCAAGCGCGCACTTCGTTGGACTCGTGCGTGAAAAAGGTGACCAGTCCAAGCAGGTCATAGGAAGCCCGGATGAGGCGCGACATGGCGGGTTCCTGAAGCCCGAGATCTTCCAGGAACGCCTTGCGATCCTCCGGTTCGAGCTGGGCGATCTCCATTTCGATCTGGCCGCACACGGCCTCCACGGCGGTGCCGGGCCAGTGTGCAACCTCGGCGAGCGCTTCTTTCCAGCGGGTTTCCGAGCCGATGTCCGCCTCGTCGATGTTGAGCACAAGCATGGTCGGCTTTAGGGTGAGAAAACCGTATCCGCGTACGGCTTTCTCCTCTTCGGGCGTGATCTCGAGCGCGCGCAAGGGTTTTTCTTCCTCGAGCGTGGACTGGAACCGCCGCAGGACCTCTAGCTCAAACGCTTCGGCCTCGTTCTTCGTCTTTGGAACTGTCTTTTCCAAACGGGCGACGCGGGATTCTACGATGGCGAGGTCGGACAGGAGGAAGTCCGCGAGCAGTTGGGTGGCGTCTCTCACGGGATCGATGCTGCCTTCGGGATGGGGCACGTCCGGGTTGCGGAAGGCGCGCAGGATGACCATGATCTCGTCGACGGTGCGGAGGTAGCCGAGCAGCTCATCGTCGAGCCCCGCCCGCTTCCGTGCCGCTCGCTGCACGCCCGCCGTGTCCACAAACTCAACCGTGGCGGGCGTCACCTTTTCGGGCTGAAAGATCTTTACAAGCGTTTCGAGGCGGGAGTCGGGGACCGCCACCACGGCCCGGTGAGTTTCCCGTTTCCCGCCGTACCGGTCCACCTCCACGGAACTGCCGGTGAGCGCGTTGAAGATGGTCGTTTTCCCCGATAGGGGAAGACCTACAATGCCGATCTCCATGACGTTGCCTCCCGGCGATGGTGGTTAGACCTCAGTTCCCCCCCGGGGTTACGTCCGGCCCCCCCCACGCGAGCGCTTCGACATGCGGACGCAGGCCGCAATTCAGCCCCGCGAAGGATCGTTCACGACGTCCGACTTGGGGAGGAGGCCCAGTTTCTCCTCGAGTCGCCGGATGTGTTGCAGCACGTCGCGGAAGCTCTCCACCGGCTCGTAAGGATACCCGTGTTCCCGGCACCAGTCGCGGAGCACGTCCTTTGCCAGCACGAGGTCGGCCTCCTTCACGGCGCAGCGGTCGCTGATGCCATCGCCGACGAACACTGTGAAGTCGCCGGGCTTGCGTAGGTGACGGATATGGTAGCCTTTGCAATTGGCGCAGTCACCGCAGGAGTAGGGCCAATAGGGCATCTCGGGTTGGATCTGGGTGGTATCCACGCGGACCATTCGGTTTGAATAGAACT
>CAYXFI010000417.1:0-3593 GCA_964464205.1 uncultured Cytophagia bacterium | reverse complement strand
TGCGCCCGGCGGTGACCTTCCGTGAAAATTCCCCCAGGCGGATGGGAGGCAGAGTCGCAGCGACAGCTTTGGTGGAGGTGGTGGCGAGGAGATTTGCGAAACACGGGCAATGAAACCGCACCGACGCAGGGGGCGCTCAGCGTGGCGCAAAGGGGCAAGAGCCCTTTTGTGCTCCGGTGCTCGTTGAGTCCCGCACTATGCGGGGCGTGCGTGTGCGGGTTCCAGACCCGGCTCGACTCACGCCACGCCCGCGCTGACATGTACCTGGGGGAGGTCTGTGAAAGAGTGGCCCATCACCACCGAGGAATGGAGAGCACAGAAGACTTCACAGAGTAGTGGGAAAGCTAATGCCTCGAATGCTGCGTCGTCTACGCACAACCGCCGTAACGAATCTCGTAGTACACCAAGTCGCAAGAAATCAAAAGCCTGACCGTGGCTCTGCCTGGGAACGTCGGCGGGGCGCGTGTATTCTCGAAGGGTGTGCGGAGCTGGCGCTCGATATGTGCCCTCCGTGATGTCTCTGCGGTCTCGGTGCCTCCGTGGTTCCGCTCCGTCACTTTTCTCACGCTTGGTGTGCGTGGACGGGAGCGTCACCACGCCGTGAAGTCGCAGCCCACCGCTCGGGCAAGGGCGAACTGCTGCCTCAGGCGAGTGGTTTGAGCGGTGGGCGGACGATCGATTTTCCAGGGGCTCATTTCGCCCATGGGCTCTTTGCGAGAAAACGTTTGATGGTTGCGTTGAAGAGTTGCTCAAAGCGAGGAGTTGTTCGCATGCTTTCGGGTAGGGCAGAGATCCTTGCAGTCGTCCTCGCGGCCGCGCTGACTTCTCTCAGCGCGCATGCTCGAGTGCGACCCGTGAATCTTCGCTGTAACGGGCTCCAACGGGCCGTTGGCGTGCCGCGCGACACACTCGAGCTGTCGTGGCAGTTCCAAGGAGAGGGAGACCAGTCCGCCTACCGGGTGGTGTTATCGAGCGAAGCCGAGCGGGCTGCCGCGGCGGAAGGCGATGTTCTCGACACGGACTGGGTGCGGTCTCCTGAAACCAAGGCCTTGGTGCGAGTACCCGGAGGGCTCCGGGTGGTCTGGTGGAGCGTGAGTCTGCGGGACGGGTCAGGTGCTTCCGGACCCTTCGCGTCGCCACAACGGATTGTGTTCGCGCCGGACGAGCGCGAGTGGACCGCTGCGTGGATTGTTGACCCGGCCGTAGCCCTACCGGATTCCTGTGTGCCCAACTCCCACTCTTTCTTCCGCCAAGAGTTCCGGTTAGACGGGCCCGTCGAGTCCGCGTTTTGTTTTGTCACAGCCGACGACTACTACAAGCTGTACATCAACGGCCAGTACGTTGGGCAGGGCCCCGCCCCTGCCTACCTCGACTCGTACTGGTTCAACGCCTACGACGTTACCCCGTACCTGCGGTCGGGTGAGGACAACTGCGTGGCCGTTCACGGGTACTACCAGGGTCTGGTGAATCGCGTGTGGGTCAGCGGCGACAATCGCTCCGGTCTGATCCTGCAGCTCGAGGTGCGCCACAGAGACGGGCGCAGGACCGTCATCGGCACCGACGGAAAATGGCGCGTCCTTCGATGCAACGCCTACAGCGGGGAGCCGACGGGCTACCGGACCCAGTTCCTGGAGAACGTGGACGGCCGGCGAATCCCCGATGGCTGGAGATTCCCGGGTTTCGACGATTCAGCGTGGCCCAGAGCGAAAGTGCTGGGGAGACCCCCTCTTGCCGACCGCAGGCTCGTTCCGCAGCCCACACCGGTTCTCGAGGTGCACAGGGTGGAGCCGAGGAGCATCCGAGAACTGGGTCCGGGCCACTATCTCATCGATTTCGGACGGGAGCTCGTGGGCACCCTGGGCTTTCGCGTCAAGGGACCGGCCGGTCACGCGGTCGAGATTCGGCACGGTGAGGAGCTGGAGTCGCCCACGTCGGTCCGCTATCGGTTGCGGGCCAATTGCACGTACCGGGAGATGTACACGCTGGCGGGGCGGCGGGACGAGACGTTAGAATTCTACGACTACAAAGGGTTTCGCTACGTCGAGCTACTGGATTTCCCCTCACGGGTCGACACGACCACCGTTTGGGCGACCGAGAGACACTATCCCTGGAGCCCCGGGGGTTCCGGCTTCCGGACGTCGGATAGTCTTCTGCAGCGAATCTGGGACCTGTGCGTGCGTTCGATTCGAGCTGGCAGTCAGGAAGTGTACGTCGATTGCCCGACGCGGGAAAAGGGCCAGTACCTGGGCGATAGCTACATCGAGGGAATCTCCCACTTGTACGCGACTGCGGAACTGCTGCTCCAGAAAAAGGCGCTCGCCGACTTCGCGCGGTCTGCGGATGTGGTACCGACCCTGCTCTGTGTGGCACCGTGCAGCTACCGGCAGGAAATCGCGGACTACTCGCTCGAATGGCCCCTGTTTCTCGAGGAGTACTACTGGCTCAGCGGCGACCGTCGATTCCTCCGTCGGATGTTCCCGGTCCTGGAGAGGCTCCTGAACGCCTTCAGGCAGTACGAGAACGAGGACGGACTGCTTGAAGCAGTTCCGATGAACAATCTGGTCGACTGGCCGCCGAACCTGCGAGATGACTACGATTTGGAACGTGCGAAGTCTGGCGTGAACACAGTGCTGAATGCGCTGTACATCGGTGCGCTCGGTGCCGGTTCGAGGATCGCCCGCGAGCTGGGACGTACGGATAGGGCGGCACAGTGGCAGCGCGCCGCGATGGAGCGGACGTTGGTGTTCAACGGCATCCTCTTCAAGTACGAACGTGGGCTCTACGTCGATGCTGCCGGGAGCGACCACGCTTCACTGCACGCCAACGTTCTCCCCCTGTATTTTGGCATCTGCCCACCGGATGCGGTTTCCTCGATCGTGAGGCTGATCGCCCGGAAACGGTTCTCCTGCGGGGTGTATTTCGCGGCGTTTGTCCTCCGCGCTCTGTATCGGGCTGGGCATCCGGAGCTCGCCTACGACCTGCTGACGAGCCGCGATCGGAACTCGTGGGCCAACATGCTCCGCTGCGGGGCGACGACTACCCTGGAAGCCTGGGACCCGGACCTCAAGTGGAATACGAGCTGGTGCCACGCCTGGGCCACCTCGCCCATTTTCATCGTGGCTGAAGAGTTGATGGGATTGAAGCCGGCAGTCCCCGGCTGGCGGAAGATCCGAGTGGCTCCGCAGTTTCCGCGCAAGCTCCAGTGGGCCGAGCTGCACCTCCGCCTTCCGGTTGGAGAAGTACAGGTCGCTTTCGAAAGCGTGGGGGACCGGCGGATCGAGTTTCGTCTGGTGGTTCCAGCGGGGGCGGAGGTGGAGTTTCGGTCGCCC
The DNA here is from genome assembly GCA_964464205.1 of uncultured Cytophagia bacterium. Taxonomy (GTDB): domain Bacteria; phylum Zhuqueibacterota; class Zhuqueibacteria; order Oleimicrobiales; family Geothermoviventaceae; genus Zestofontihabitans. The sequence continues at coordinate 264 of CAYXFI010000417.1, read as the reverse complement.
AGACGGCTCTACAACGTGTTGTCCGTGGACGGCGCTCCTGTGACCACTGCGAAGGGGCTGACCTTGGGTCCGGGAAATCACCGGCTGGTGGCGCGATGGTCAGAAGGGGTAGGCCGTACGGAGTAGGATCGCAGGAGGGTGGACGAGGTGTAATCGCAAGGATGCTGGCCAGGCAGCAAGGCTAGTGCGTGGGGGGGTCCCGCTCGGGCGGGGCTTCGGCTCGGCGTGCTTGGGGGTACCTGCGGCACGGGGATGCGGAGTCGC
>CAYXFI010000416.1:0-3602 GCA_964464205.1 uncultured Cytophagia bacterium | reverse complement strand
TCGAATGAAATCCTCGTGTTACGTAAGTGCTCATTTCCCTGACCGGAATGGTCAGCATCGCGGTTCTTTCGTTGCCCAACGGCAGACCCCGTTGGTTCGCCCTCTGTGTTTCCTCTGTGTGCTTTGAGTCTCGGTGGTTCGGGGCTTTTTCACAAACCTTCTAGCTCAGTGAGTGGAGCATGACCAGCGTCGACCTGCCGCGCTACCGGAAATGCTTCGTTTGTGGTGTGGACAATCCCTGCGGACTTCGCACCCGTCCTCGCCTGGAGGACAACGCGGTGGTCATCGAGTTCACCCCGGAAGAACGCCACTGCGGTTTCAAATCCTGGCTACACGGCGGAATCACCGCCAGCCTGCTGGATGAAGCGATGTTCTGGGCGGCGGCCGTGGGACTGCAGAGGATGGTAGCCACCGCAGAGCTGAGCGTACGGTATCTAAAGCCTGCTCCCATCGGGACGAAGCTGAGGGCGGTGGCGCAACTGGTCAAGTGTCGAGGCGTTCTGGCCTGGACTCGCGCCTCGCTTCTCGACGGCAACGGCACCGAGTTCGCTGCGGCGACCGGCCGGTACGCTGCCATTCAGCGCTCGGATCAGTCGCTTGCCCAGTTCTTTCCGGACGATTCCGAAATGAGTGGGGCAGACCTGCAGCAGTTTCGGATTGAGCCCGAGAAGAGCCGCCCGAGCTCGCAGCGGAGATAGCAACGGTCCGCGAGTACATTGGATCATCGTGCGCGGTCCAGCCGGGCGGTGGCGTGGGAACCGGGAATTGGAGCGAACGAGTGCTGATCGCAGCAGTACCCAATACCGAACTTGACGGCAAGAAAGTCCACTTGCACCATTCGTCCGGCTGTGATTCTGTAACGAACGCCGACCCACAACGTCCGAGTCTTTCCGGAGGCCCATGAGCCCAAATCGATCAACTCGTCCTGGCTAGCGGGTCTTCTGGACGAATGCAGGAGCATTGCTCGGAGCGCAACGTGCCACAAGCCATCGAGGGAGGAAACATGAAATTTGAGGCCGGTTACTTTCGCAGCCGAGATGGACTGGACTTGTTCTTCCGGCACTGGAGACCGGAGCAAACCGGCGTGGGGACCTTTCTAGTCCTCCACGGTCTTGGCGAGCACAGCGGCCGGTACAGCGAATTCGCAGCTTCCGCGGTCGAGCGCGGCTTCGAAGTATACGCAATGGATCACCGCGGCCACGGCCGATCGGGAGGGAAACGCGGCCACGTGGACCGGTTCGAGCAGTTCGTGGAAGACATCAGAACATTCTGGCTGCGTTTCGGTTCGGAGTCCGAGGCTGCCACTTTCCTGGTCGGTCAGAGTCTCGGAGCCGTCATCGGCCTGCACTACGCACACCGGTACGCGGAAGACCTGGCCGGAACGGTCTTTTGCTCCGGGGCATTTGGTCTGCCCGAAAGACTCCCCCGTTTCAAGGTGGCGCTCGGTCGATTCTTGAGACGGTTCGCCCCCGCCCTCACGCTCTCGAGCAACCTCGATATCGAATGCATTTCGGCCGACAAGGAAGTGATCGACGAATACCTGGATGATCCCTACGTGCACGACAGGGTAAGTTTGAGCTTCTTCTTCGAATTCGAGAAGGCCATCCAGGCTGCTCCCCAAATTGCCGACGACCTGAAGCTACCGGCCCTCTTCCTCGTGGGAACGGAGGACTGCCTGGTTCCTCTTGAAGGGAACCGGAAGCTCTACGAACGATGGAGCGGCCCTAAGGAGTGGAAGGCACTGGAAGGTCAGAAACACGATCTCTTCCACGGAACCGCCGCTCAGGCGACGTTCGACGCGATCCTATCTTGGTGCCAGCAAATCACGCGACCGGCTACCGAGCCAGCAGAGGAGCGAGCGGAATGAAGCTCATCACCGTGGATGTCGAAGAGGAACTGTCTTCCTGCAGTGAGTGCGGTTACGCGATTGGTTTTCATGTGAGCCTGCAACGGGTGGACGGCAGGACTCGTGTTCTGCTGCAGTGCCCACACTGCGGCGCCAGATTCGACACCGGCTGGGTCATTCAGCCAGTGCGGACGGGAGACGAGGAACAGATCACGTGAAGCGCGACGTGCTCCGGGCTGACGGCGATAGGCCCGTACGATGGTACCGCGGCGAGAAGCGAGACCCCCGTGGCGCAAGACCAAGAATCCCTATCGGATCCTCGTTTCCGAGATCATGCTTCAGCAGACGCGCGTGGCCACGGTGGTTCCATATTACCTCCGATTTGTGGAACGCTACCCGACCGCGTACCGCTTGGCAGTAGCCGACCTTCGGGAGATGCTCAAGGTCTGGGAGGGCCTCGGCTACTACCGCCGGGCCGAGTACCTCCACCCCGCGGCCCGGGTCGCCGTGGCCGACCACCAGGGCAAGTTCCCGCTCGAAGCTTCGGCTTTGCAGAAGCTGCCGGGGGGTTGGTTCCTACACCGCCGCAGCAGTGGCCAGCATCGCCTTCGGCCGGAGAGAACTCGCGCTGGATGGCAATGCCGTCGGTGTTCTCAGCCGCTATTTGTGAATCCGGGAGACCACAGCCACGGCGGCATTGCGCAGCGCGCTCCGCGAAGCTGCTCTCGAGTTGATGGCCTCTCTCGGTCCGGGGGAATTCAACCAGGCGCTGATGGAACCGGGGGCGACGGTCTGCACGCCCGCCGATCCCGATTGCTCCGTTTGTCCGCTGCGTCACCACTGCAGAGCCCACCAGGACCACCTTCAGGGCGAGATTTCGACACGGCGGAAGCGTCGTGGCTTGCTGCACCATCAGCTCGCCGCAGGTCTAATCTGGGGCGGCGAGAAACGGCTCGTCGCGCAACGTCTCCCCGGGGCATGCTTGGCGACATGTAGGAATTCCCCGGCGGGAAACAGGAAGACGGCGAGTCCCCTGAAGAGTGTCTTGTGCGGGAGGTCTGCGAGGAACTGGACATTGCGGTTCGCGTGCTTCTGCCGTTCACGACGGTCGAGCATTCGTACAGTCACTTTCGCATCACATTGCACGTGTTTCACTGCAAGTGCAAGGGGGGAAACCCCGGGCCCATTGGCTGCGAACGATTCCGCTGGATCCGTCCCGCCGAACTGACAACCCTGCCGTTCGCGCCCGCGAGCCTGAAAGTCATTCGCAAGCTGCTTCAGGTGCAAGAGGAGAGATCAAGCGACCAAAGTCCAGCAGCCTGAGTCGGTTCGCAACCCACATACGGCCTTTCAATGCTCAATTGGACCGCATGGGGTGAACGGCCCGTCACTCCTACACAGGGCGGACGAGGAGGGCAGACTCCGCAGCTCAACCCGCCGATTGCCTGACTACTGGGACCTGCGGGGGATCTGGCACTGCTTACCCGCATAGTGAGAACGGTCGGGTCCGCTCAAGCCGCTCTTGCGTTTCCAAGCGATGTCCTCCGGCCGAAGCATGGAACGATCCCAGCCGGAAAGCTACGCCCGTTGGCGAACGGCAGGTACCGTCGCTGAGTTCACCGCGGGACGACGCGGTCGGGCCCGCCGATGCGCACCTGCTGGGCCGTCCATGTTGCGGGAGGGTCCAAGCCGAGGCCGCGAAGACTCGATCGGTGAGTGCAGGAAACCTTGTCGAGCGAAACCCAATCGTGTCGGC
>CAYXFI010000415.1:0-3603 GCA_964464205.1 uncultured Cytophagia bacterium | reverse complement strand
CTGCTGATTTCCGGCGTCACGAGCGTCGTGGCCAGTCTGCTCACCGACCCGGACGATGAAGAGGTGCTGAAGTCTTTTTACAAAACGGTGCGTCCGTGGGGCCTCTGGCGGCCGATCCACGACAAAGTGCTCGGGGAGGATCCGGAGTTCGAAATCCGCGCGAGCTGGAAGCGGGACCTCGCGAACGTGGGCGTGGGAATCGTGTGGCAATTCTCCATCATGCTGGCGGGGATCTGCCTGGTGCTGGAGGATTTCGGACGCCTGGGCACCTGCGCTGGCCTGGCTCTGCTGACCAGTCTGATCCTGAAGAGGAACTGGTACGACAAGCTCGAGGAGGACACCACGGACGGGACCGACCGAGCTGGAGGGAGAGGATGAGGAGGCTACGAGGCGCGGCTGCAGTCGCAATTGCTTTGTTCTTGGCGAACTCCGGCGCAGCGGGCTCGGGGGTGGGCAGCGTCTTCAACCACTTCGTGGGCGTCCGGGGAGACCGTCTGATGGACGGCGACCAGCCCCTGCGCTTCGTCTCGTTCAACATCCCGAACCTGCTCCTGATCGAAGACGACATGGCTTTCACCCGATCCAACCCTTGGCGGCTGCCAGTGGAGTACGAGGTCAGGGACGCACTGGTGGCAGTGCGCCAGGCGGGCGGCACGGTAGCCCGTACGTACACGATCAGCGTGGCGCGTCCGGATGACGATCCGGGCACGCCCAAGCACGTGCTTGGGCCGGGGCAATTCAACGAAGAGGCTTTTCGAGCGCTAGACACCGTGCTGGCCGTGGCGAACCGCGTCGGCGTTCGGCTGATCATTCCTCTTGTGGACAACTGGAAGTGGATGGGTGGTGTCCCTCAGTACGCAGCGTTCCGGGGCAAATCACCGGATGAATTCTGGACGGACAGGCAACTGCGCGAGGATTTCAAACGAACGATCGCTTTCGTGCTGAACCGTGTGAACACGGTGACGAGCGTGCCCTACCGGGAGGACAAGGCGATACTCGCCTGGGAGCTTGGCAACGAGCTCAGGAATTGTCCCCGGGAGTGGGCCGAGGAAATGGCTGCGTACATCAAATCCCTCGATCCGAACCACCTGGTGGCCGACGGGGTGCAGGCTCACGAAGTTCGCGACTGGGCCCTGCAGAGTCCGGTGATTGACCTCGTCTCAACTCACCACTACGAGGGCGACCCGCTGCAAATGGTCGCCAATATTCGAAGGGCCGCTCAGAGAGCCCGAGGGAAGAAGCCGTACTACATCGGCGAATTTGGGTTCCTCACCGAGCCGGGTATTCGCCACGTGCTGAACGTTGTGTTGAACACACCGAACATCGCCGGGGCTCTCATCTGGAGCCTGCGCTTCCACAACAGGGACGGTGGGTTCTACTGGCATTCCGAACCCGCAGGGGGGCGGCTGTACCGCGCCTACCACTGGCCCGGGTTCCCGAGCGGTGAGGCGTACTCGGAGATCGGCGTGTTGAGCGCTCTGCGGACGGCTGCGTATGCGATCCGGGGCATTCCGCTGCCGCCGGCGGAGCAGCCCGATCCCCCACAGTTGCTACCGGTTGCCGACCCCGGGCACATCCGGTGGCGGGGTTCGGCCGGGGCCTTCGCGTACGTGGTGGAACGCTCGGAGTCACGCGACAGGCCGTGGCGGGTGATCGGGCAACGAGTTGACGATGCCGCGGTTGCGTACGCTCCGTTGTTCAGCGACGAGAGCGCTGAAATCGGGCGGACGTACTTCTACCGCGTGCGGGCGATTGGTCCGGGTGGGGTTTCCAAGCCTTCGAACGTGGAGGGGCCGGTACTCGTCGAGTACCTCACCTACGTGGATGAGTTCGCGAATTTGCAGCGGTGCTACCAGTCCGGCGGGGATTTGTCGCTGGAGCAACTGGGGGCACGAGCGTACAAGGAGGACATCCATCGCGTGAAGATGTCTCCCGGAGCGTGGATTCGCTACTGGGTGGCGGGTGACGTGCGTCGGGTCCAGTTGCGGGGCTTCTCGGAAGGGGATTCGCTGGCGATCCTGGTGTGCGTGTCGACGGAAGGGGCCGCCTACGAGCCCGTTTCCGCGCGTCAGCAAGCGTTCCCGATGAACAAGCGCGATTACCCGTACCTGACCCCGGTGCTTGTGGACGCCGAAATCCGTGGCGGTGGAGTGCGATTCGTGGAAATTCGGGCGGAACAGGCTGTGCAGCTCGGACGGATTGAGATCGAATATGAGTGAGGTGGGGAAGAGAGCGTCGCAGGTACGGCGTGAGCTCGAGCTGCTGCGAGAATCAGCGCGAGTCGAATTGTTCCAGGACATCGTTCCCTTTTGGGTGGAGAAGACGCCGGACCGGCGGAACGGCGGTTTCGTAGGCCGCATGACCAACGATCTGGAGGTCATCCCGGAAGCGCCGAAAAGCCTGATTTTGCACACGCGAATTCTCTGGACGTTTTCGGCGCTCCACCGGCTGCGGCCCGATCCGGTTTTCAGGGAAATGGCTGATCGGGCTTTCGAGTACTTTGCCGAGCGCTTTGTGGATCCGCTGTACGGAGGGGCGTACTGGCTGCTGGACTGGCGCGGCCAGGTGATCAACAACACGAAGAAGATCTACGGCCAGGCGTTCGTGATCTACGCTTTGAGCGAGTACTACGCCGCCTTCGGAGAGGGGGACGCTCTCGAACTGGCCGCGCGGACGTTTGAGCTCGTGGAGTGGCACAATTTCGACCGTGCGAACGGCGGCTATTTTGAAGCTTCCAACCGCGACTGGACGATCGCCGAGGAGATGCGCTTGAGTGAGCGAGATCTCAACGAACGCAAGTCGATGAACACCCATCTGCACCTGCTCGAGGCCTACACGAACCTCTACCGGGTTTGGCCGGAGGAACCGGTTCGAGAAGCTCTGCGCCGGCTGGTCGGGTATTTCCTCGAGAGGATCACCGATCCCCGGAGCGGCCATTTCCTGCCATTTTTCAACGACGAGTGGATTCCACGGGCTCGGACCGTCTCGTACGGTCACGAAATCGAAGGGAGCTGGCTGCTCACGGAGGCGGCTTCGGTTCTGGGGGACGAGGATCTTCGGCACCGGTGTGAAGAGGCTGGGCTGAAGCTGGTGCAGGGAGTCCTGGCCGAGGGGTTCGCGGAAGACTTCGGCATCTTCGCGGAGCGCCGAGAGGATGGCGCGCGCGTGCGGGATCTTCAGTGGTGGCAGCAGGCCGAAGGGGTGGTCGGCCTGCTGAACGCGTACCAGCTCACGGGTGAGCGGCGCTATCTCGAGTCGGCGGTTCGAGCTTGGGAGTTCATTCAGCACTATGTCGTAGATCGGAGGTTTGGCGAGTGGTTCTACGAGGTTCGCGCGGACCGCACCCCGAACCCCGAAGCGTTCAAAGTGTGCGAGTGGAAGGGTCCGTACCACAACGCCAGGTGCTGTCTGGAAGTGTTGCGCCGCACGGCCGAGCTTGCAGAAGAAGGTGAGGGGTGAGCAATGGCGTCGGCTGAATTTCGCGAAAGGGTGAAGAAGCTGCTTGAGGAACAGGAACGGTTGCTGAACAGGCCGAACCAGCAGCTCGAATCTCGCAATGGGGTGTTTCACCGCTACCGTTTCCCGGTGATTACGGCCGACCAC
>CAYXFI010000414.1:0-3619 GCA_964464205.1 uncultured Cytophagia bacterium | reverse complement strand
ACTACCGGATCTTTGGCCGCGAGATTGCTCCGGGGGCGTACGCGGAGTTTCGGGAATTTCTGGATGAGGTGCGACGCAGGAATCTCCGGGAGGTCGTGTTTGAGATCCCGCCCCGACCCGGGGACGAAGTTGTGAGCGCGGAGGCGTCGTCGGAATGAACCCCGAGGGTTGCGGAGTTCGAGGTAAGCTTTGGGCAAGCTCAGGTCGGGCCGCTGGGTCGTTCGGCTTGGGGTGAGTGCTGCATGTGGGGGGTGGGCTTTCGCCACCGGTCTATACAGGGCGGAGTTGGCGCTGGAGGCGACTTCTCAGTGAGGGGTTCGTGGGAGCGCACGTTGAAGGATACCCGGCAACTCCCCGAATTGTTGAGGCGGTACGGGATCGGACTGCGTGGGCCTGGGGTGAGAAACGGGCGGTGGGAGGTCGAAGGCCCGGGCGCTGGGTTGTCGAGGTCAGAGCGAATCCGCGCGGAGGTACGCGGGAGCAAACAGAAAAGGGATACTCAATCCTGAGCATCCCTTCCGCTGGGGGCAAGCGCCTTCCCTGGCGACTGCAGCAGATCAGTTCTGGCAAATCTCCCAGTAGGGCCAGCTGGGTTTTGGCTGGCCGCCCTGACCAGCTATCGAATTCGGACGTTCGGGGGCAGCGTAGTGGATCTCCAGGATGGGCGACTGGGCGGAACGCCGAGTCAGAGCAGCCAAGCCATAACCCATCGCAAGGCCGAGGAGGAGGGAGAGCCAACAGAGGATTAGCGTGGTCATTATCGTGATCCCTGTCCCTTTGCCAATTCATTCTTGCGAGCCGATTACTTTATCGTCTGAGCGCCTGGATTCTTGAGAGGATGGGCGGAGGAGGAAGGAAAATCCGCGGCGTGGGATCGCCGGAGCACGTGGACGCAGCGGGCGAGTACGCTGAGATTCGGCCACCTCCCGACCTCCTGGTGAGGGCGAAGCAGTACCTGGGGTGGGAGCGTTTCCCCGAGCTGGCCATCCAGCTTGTGCGGATCGATCGACCGGTGGGCTATTGGATCCCGCCACAGGAGGTCCACACCATTCTCGTCTTCTACCTCGACTCGGAGGTTGAGCACGCCCTCTTCCTGCTCTTCCACGAGGTTGGCCACTACCTGTGCGCGATCGACCGTGAAGCGCATCGATCGGCGGATCGGTCCGAAGAGGTGCTGGCGTGGGAGCTCGGCAGGCGGGAATTGCTTCGGTTCATCGCCCAGGCGCAACTGGACGGCGGTCTGATCGAGCGCTACGACCGCTTCGCTGAGATCAGTTTGCGGTCGTACGGGATCCCCAGCTCGCAGTACAGATTCTGCGCGGCGCACGTGGGTGCTGCGCGCTCTGGCCCGCAGCAGAGTGACGGTGCGCCTTCGGATCGGGCGGGAGCTACGCGGCAATGACGCACGGCGAAATCCTCCGCTGGCTCAAAGAGACCGACGGAGAACGGCTTACGGAGCTGTGGGAGCGTGCTGACGAGGTGCGCAGAAGAACCGTGGGGGACGAGGTCCATCTTCGGGGGCTGATCGAATTCTCCAATCATTGCGTGCGTCGGTGCGCGTACTGCGGCCTCAACGCGGGGAACCGGGGGCTGACCCGCTACAGGATGCAAGCTGAGGAGATCCTTGAGTGCGCCCTCCGAGCGCGTCGCTTCGGGTACGGGACAGTGGTGCTGCAGTCCGGCCAGGATCACGGTTTCCCCCCGGAGTGGCTGGCGGAGGTAGTACGCGAGATCAAGGCTCGCACGGGTCTGGCGGTGACGCTGAGCGTCGGCGAGCGGGGCGAACGGGAACTTCGCCTGTGGCGGGAGACCGGGGCGGATCGCTACCTGCTGCGATTTGAGACGTCGGATGCTGAGCTGTACCGGCGAATCCATCCGCCTTATCCGGGGCTGAATTCGGATCGCGTTGCCCAGTTGAGATTGATGCGCGAGCTTGGCTACGAGATCGGCAGCGGGGTGATGATCGGGATTCCAGGCCAAAGCTACGAATCACTGGCCCGCGACATCCTGCTTTTTGCCGAGCTGGATCTCGACATGGTCGGTGTTGGGCCCTACATTCCGCACCCGCGGACTCGGCTGGGCCGGTCGAGGCGTATGTACCTTCCCCCGGACCGGCAGGTACCCGCCACGGAGTTGATGACGTACAAGGTGATCGCTCTGACGCGCATCGCCTGCCCGGAGGCCAACATCCCCTCCACCACCGCGCTGGCCACGCTGAATCTGGAGCGGGGTCGGGAACTCGGACTGGCCCGCGGTGCCAACGTCGTGATGCCCAACGTGACACCGCTCGAGTACCGAAGGCTGTACGAGATCTACCCCGGGAAAGCCTGCATCCGGGAGACGGCGGAGCAGCGCCACTCGTGCATTCTGGAGCGCATTCGCGCGCTGGGACGAAGGCCGGGCGTCGGTCCCGGACCGCGAGTCCGAAGGGGGCTCGCTTTTCGCTAGTCGAGAATCCGAGGGGTCACAGGGGGAGTTCCGTCTGCCCGGTCGTGTCGGGCTCAGCGTATTTCTCGAGCTGGGGGAAGGACTGCAGGAGCTGTCGGGGGGCTTTGACCTTGCTGCCGGTGAGCTTTGCTTTCATCTGCAGGGCGTTTACTACGGCTTTCCCGCCGTAGTGGTTGTTGTAGATCAGGAACGTCTTTTTGGTCTTTTTCTGGACGTCCCTCACCCGTTCAACCCACTCGTCCAGTTCCTCCTCGGAGTAGAGGTAGTTGTACCGGGCGTCGCGGCCGGCGTCCTCACGGAACCAGTCCTGGTAGTTGCGTCCGTGGAAGCGGAAGTAGGCGATGTCGGACGTAGCCTCGGCAGTTGGCGGGAGGGAGCGGCCGATCACTGGCTGGTCGATGTTGGCGAAGCCGACTCCGCGCTCGCGTAGAAAGTGCAGGGTTTCCTCGCACAGCCAGCTCGCGTGCCGGAACTCGACGATGAGGGGGTATTCGAAGAAGGCGTCGAGGAGGTAACCCAGCCATTCTCGATTGCCAGGCTCGTTCTTGAATCGCCAGGGGAACTGGATCAGAAGAGCGCCGAGCCTGTCCGCCGCCACCAGCGGCTCGATCCCTTCTTTGAACTGCTTTTCCTCTTCCGAACCGAGCCCCGCCCCCTCGTGCGTGAACCCCTGCCAGAGCTTAGCCGTGAACTGGAAGCGCGGATTGTGGGCCACTTTGCGCACCCACTGTCGGGCCATCCAAGGATTCGGTGGGCGGTAGAACGTGGTGTTGATCTCCACCGTGTCGAAGTAGCTGGCGATGTAGGTCAGCTCGGAGAACTTCCGCGGCCGATCCGCGGGGTAGACGACCCCTTTCCAGTCTTCGTAGCTCCAGCCTGCGGGGCCGATGAAGGTGGTGCCGAGCTTGGAGCGGGCATCAGCCATTTGACTCCCGATTCCGGCGTGAAACGGTAGCCAATACACTCATGACGCTACGTTGCCCGATTTGTTCGATGCGTTCTCTCTGGCTGATGTGTAGCAATCCGTGCACGGACTCTTTCGTGATAGCAGTCCGGTGGTTCTTTTTCGGTTCAACAGGCTTTGCGTTTCCGCACCTTTGTACGAGTGCGCCGCTGTTTCGGGGCACGGTCAGTTCGAGTTTCTCACAATCTCTGCGAGCAGCTGAGCCTC
>CAYXFI010000413.1:0-3632 GCA_964464205.1 uncultured Cytophagia bacterium | reverse complement strand
GGCGATGACGAACAGAATTCCGGCCATCACGGCAGCGATGATCAGGCTCTCCCGCACCGTCGACCCTTTACTCAGGTTGCCAATGGCTTTGGGCAGGAATGTGCCGCCGAGCAGGCCGATGGCGAAGATGATCCCGAAAATGCTCCCGTACAGCTTCGGCTCGTACTTGGCGAAAGTCACTCCGACCACCGTCGGAAAGATGGGCGCGAACGCCAGCCCAGTCACCAACACTGCGATGATCGCGATCACGGGGCTCATGGTCAACCGCATCAGCAGTATCGACGCCAAGGCCACGATCGACGTGACAGCGATGACCCTCGTTCCAATCGCGGTGAGATTCTTGACCGTAGACGTGATGAATCGCCCCACCATCATCGCCACGCCGAACAGGCTCAACACGAGACCCGCATTGGCAGCGGCGTTCTGGCTACCCGCTGCGTTGAAGATCTCCGTCATGTACGGCTTGATCCACGTCCCCATGCTGACCTCCAACGCGATGTAACAGAATAGCGCCAGCGCCGCCACCAGCACAGCAGCATGTCCCAGCAAGCGGACCGCCATCGAAAATTCGAAACCGATGGCCACCGTCGGATAGGAAGCCGTCAGCGCCAGCACCAGGAAAAGCACCATGAGAGCGCCGATGATGCTGAGCGCAGTGGGGTAGGTAAGACCGAGCGTTTTCAGGAAAAACACGATGACCAGAGGGGTGAGCACGTAACCGAGGCCGAAAAAGGCATTGCCGAGATTGCTCGCCCTCGCCGGGTCCTTCCCCTCGAAAAGTACCACCGGGATCAGGGTATTCCCCACGGTGTTGAGACACATGGCTCCAATTCCCAGCAGCACGCACGCCAGAAGGGCCAGACCAAACGACGCGGCGAAGCCCAGCAGGAACAGGCTGATCGCCACGACCAGAAACCCGACAATGGCCACGGGCTTGTGTCCCACTTTGTCCACCAGCGGGCCGATGAACAGTTGCACCACCATGCTGGTGAGGAACAGCGCGAACACCAGGCTACCGATCTGAGCCTCGTCGATCCCCAGCGCTTGCTGCAGTTCCACAGAGATCGAGCCGATGAGGATGAAACAGATGGCGAGACTGAAGACAGCCGTTAGAGCTACCACCGCTGCCATCGGGCTCTTCTTTTCTTCCATCGCGCTTCTCCTCGCAGTTGGTTCGCTTCCTCCCTCCAGTGCAGCGAACGTCGCCGGACGGCTGAGCTCACAGTTTGACTTTCACCCACTTGTTCTTCTTGTGACTCTCCACGACGGCCTCCACGAAGGCATTTTCGACGTAACCGTCGTAGAACGTAGCCACGAGTTGCCGCCGATTCCGATCGAGGATGCAGGAATAGAAATCGATGCAGGCGTTCTTGAATGCATCCGGGAATCCCTCTTCGTGGCCGCCCGGGTAGAAGATGAAGCCCGCCGTCTCTTGACTCACCAGCGACGGGTCTCGCATCAGCACCTCGTTGGCACGGTCTCGGCGACCGATGTAGAGTCGATTCGGATCTTCCTGGAACCACTCGATCGAGCCATTCTGCCCGTCGATCCGCACGTGAAGACCGTTCTTCTTCCCCGCCGTCACCTGGGACACCGTGATGCTACCGGGGATCCCGCCCTCGAGGGTCACCAGCATCGTGGCGTAATCCTCGGTGGTGATCTTCACGTCCTCGTATTCCTGAGTCTCCTGCTGCGCGAAAGTCACCACCTCTCCCTTGGGTTTCTTCCGGGTAGGATGCACGGTGACCATCCGAGCCATCACCTCGGTGATGTGCTTGCCGGTCAAGTACTGCAACAGGTCCGCCGCGTGCGTGCCGATGTCGCCCACCGCCCGAGTGGGCCCGGCCATCTCGGGCTCCAGCCGCCAGTTGTAGTCGGTGTCGTAGATCAGCCAGTCCTGCAGATACTCCGCCTGCACCGCGAAAATGCGCCCCAACTCACCCCGCTCAATCATTCGCTTGGCCTCGATGGCCAGTGGGAACATCCGGTAGTTGTACATCACTGCCGCTACCACGCCCTTCTTGCGGGCCAGCTCAACTAGGTCCTTCGCCTCTTTCGCTGTGATCGTCAACGGTTTCTCGGAGAACAGGTGGAGTCCAGCCTCGAGAATCTTCTTGTTGATTTCATAATGAAGGGCGTTAGGCGTGCAGTTGTGCACCGCGTCGATTCCACCTGCCTGCAGAAGCTCGTCGACACTCTGGTACACGCGCGGAATGCCCCACTTCTCCGCGAACGCCTTTCCCTTCTCCGCGCTCCTGCTCACAACCGCTTCCACCTGGGCCAGCCCGCTCCGCTGGATCGCTTCCACGTGCGCCGGCCCGATGAAACCGAGGCCGATCACCGCCGCGCGAAGTTTGCCTTCTGCCATCGCGGTTTCCTCCCGCTGTTTTTACCTCACGCTTCCTCTCGGCGGGCGCGGCCTACCAGGTCAGCCGCGCCACACCCGCGGACCTACGCCCACCACATTTCAGCCGGCTTCTCCCGGATCACCAGGTTGTTCAAGAAATCCACGGCCTTCTGAAAGCCCTCGTCCACGCTCATCAGAGCATCTTCGTGCTCGATACTCAGCACTCCGTCGTAACCCACCGCCTTCAGCGTGCTGATGAAACTGCGCCAGAACTCTTCCCCGTGACCGTAACCCACCGTGCGAAAGATCCAGCTGCGGCCCAGAATATCCGCGTAGGACTTGGTATCCAGCACGCCGTTCACCATCGTGTTGCTAGGCTCGATCCGGGTGTCCTTCGCGTGTACGTGGTAGATCGCCCCTTTCAGAGCTCGTACCGCTTCGATCGGGTCGATCCCCTGCCAGAAGAGATGGCTCGGATCGAAATTGGCTCCGATCGTCTCCCCGCAAGCCTCACGCACCCGCAACAACGTCTCCGGATTGTACACCACGAACCCCGGGTGCATCTCGAAACACCAACGCACGCCTTTCGACTCCGCGAATTCTGCCTCCTTCTGCCAGTAGGGGATGACTTTCTCTTTCCACTGCCACTCCAGAATTTCCTGGAAGTCCGGAGGCCAGGCGCACGTTACCCAGTTCGGGTACTTGTCCTCTTCGTGGGAACCGGGGCACCCGCTGAATGTGACGACGTTCTTGACGCCAAGCTGGCTGGCCACCTCTACCGTTGCCCGCTGGTAGGCGTGGTGCTGTTCGGCGATCTGCTTGTTCGGGTGCAGGGCGTTGCCGTGGCAGGAGAGAGCGCTGATCTCCAACCCGGCTTTTTCGACGGTCTTTCCGAGTTCCGCGATTTTCTTGGGATCCTTCGCCAGCTCAATTGCGTCGCCATGGGCCGTGCCCGGATAGTTCCCCAGCCCGATCTCTACCGCTTGCACACCGGCTTCTTTGACGTGCTTGAGCGCGTCCTTCAACGACTTTTGGCCGTACAGAACCGTGAAAACGCCTACTTTCATGATCGCCCTCCGTGGTTGGTGTGTCCCATCACACCCACAACGTATCTAGGCAAATCCCTCTGCCAGCCGCGTGCGATTCCGCAGAGGATATTCTCGGCCGCACTACGCTTTCGACATGGCCTCGCGGGCGGCTTCCACGCAGCGTTGCAGGTACGGCACCGGATCATCCGGATGCGCCTCGTACTCGATCGACAGGAAGCCGTCGAAATCAATTTCGC
>CAYXFI010000412.1:0-3670 GCA_964464205.1 uncultured Cytophagia bacterium | reverse complement strand
AAGTGAATGCCGGGGAACACCACCTTCTCGCCCGCCTTGCCGAGGGGCGTCTGCTCGGGCACTTCGTCCGGACAACCGTCGTCATCCTGGTACTGGTTGACCGTCTCCGGCTCGTTCGGGCACTTATCGTCGCGATCGAGGATGCCGTCGCCATCGTTGTCAAGGTCCGGGCAGCCGTCATTGTCCTCGAAACCGTCGAAGTCCTCGGCCAGGTCCGGGCAGCGATCGCTCACGTCCCGGATACCGTCGCCATCGTTGTCCGGGTCGGGAATGCCGTCGTTATCCTGGAAGCCGTCGCGGTCCTCCGGGTCGTTCGGGGCCTTGTCTTGCGCGTCCGGGATTCCGTCGTTGTCGTTGTCGGGATCGGGCACGCCGTCGGCGTCCTCGAAGCCGTCCAAATCTTCCGGTTCGTTGGGAGCCAAATCGTACCTGTCCTCGATCCCGTCGCCGTCCGTATCGCGGTAGCCGCCGAAGTAGAAGCAAAGCCCCGCCATGAACTCGACGATGGCGCGGTTGTCATCCGGGGGTTCCCCGCCGATGGTGCTCTCGTCGCCCTTCAGGAGCTGGTGCCATCGCAGCGCGAATCGCAGGCCCGCGCGATCGCTGAGCAGAGCATCGAGGCCCACACCGCCGATCAGGGTGGCGCTGAGGACATCCCCTTTCACCGACTTCCCGGTGGCGAAGGTACCGCTCTCGCCCCGGATGTCCCGGATGTCCCAGTCCGTCACGCCGAGACCGAACGTGACGAAGGGGCGGGTCCTGCCCTCCGGGCGCAGGCTGTAGACGCCCAACAGATCGACGGGGATCAGCAGCGTCTTGTAGTGGCCGTAGGCCTGAAAGTGACTTCCGCCGGGGGCCTTGGGGTACACCCATCCGTAGGCTGCAGACACACCCAGGGAGAATCGCTCGTCGAACTGGTAGAACACACCAATGCCGCCCCACTGATCGATCGTCGAGCGGTCTACCTTCCCCAAGACCATCTTGACGGGGCCGGCGAAAGGCTGGACGTGGACGGTTCCGGCGAGATCCTGAGGCGACGCCGTACCGGCGACGAGACTCAACGCAACCCCCGCGCACAGCAGTCCAGGCTTCATCGCTCCCCTCCTTGGAAAGGTTCCTCCTGCGAGGCACACGCGCCGGGCGCCCAGAACGCAACGCCCGGCCCATCACGCCAGACGTCCGGTCAGCGTTCAGTCCAGTTTCTCGCGGAAGTACTCAACCAGCCGGTCCATGTGGACGCGCTCCTGCTGCATTGAATCGCGTTCGCGAACCGTCACCGTCTGGTCCTCCAGGGTTTGCGAATCTACGGTGACGCAGTAGGGAGTGCCGATCTCGTCTTGGCGACGGTAGCGACGCCCGATGGCCCCGGACTCGTCGTAGAACACCATCCAGTGCCTCCGCAGCGTCTGTTCAATCTTTCGCGCCAGTTCGGGCATGCCGTCGCGCTTGACCAGCGGAAAGATGCCGACCTTGATGGGGGCCACCTTTGGATGGAAGTGCATGACCACGCGGACGTCGCCGTCCACCTCCTCCTCGTCGTAGGCGTCCGCAAGCACGGTCAGCACGGTGCGATCCGCCCCCGCCGACGTCTCGATGATGTAGGGGATGTAGCGTTCCCGCGTCTGATCGTCGAAGTAGCGCTGATCTTTGCCGGAGTACTCCATGTGCCGCGAGAGATCGAAGTCCGTGCGATTGTGAATTCCCTCGAGCTCGCGCCACCCGAAGGGGAACTCATACTCGATATCGTAGGCCGCCGCGGCGTAGTGAGCCAGCTCATCCGGGCCGTGCTGGTGAAAGCGCAGCTTCTCCGCCCGAATACCCAGCTCGTTCTGGTACCACTCCATCCGCTTCTGGCGCCAGTACTCGAACCATTCTGCGTCCGTACCCGGTTTGACGAAGAACTGCATTTCCATCTGTTCGAACTCGCGGGTGCGGAAGATGAAATTCCGCGGGGTGATTTCGTTCCGGAAAGCCTTGCCGATCTGAGCGATGCCAAAGGGGATCTTCAGTCGGCTCGAGTTGAGCACGTTCAGGAAGTTCACGTAAATGCCCTGCGCGGTCTCGGGGCGGAGGTAAACGATGCTGGCTTCGTCCTCCACCGGCCCCATGAAGGTCTTGAACATCAGGTTGAACTGACGCGCCTCCGTGAGCTCGCCCCCGCAGACGGGGCACCGATCGCCCTCAACTTCGTCGGCACGGAACCGGCGTTTGCACTTCTTGCAGTCGACCATCGGGTCGGTGAAACCCTCCACGTGGCCCGATGCTTCCCAAACCCTGGGGTGCATGAGGATTGCCGCGTCCAGCCCTACGATGTCCTCCCGGTCCCGCACCATGGCCCGCCACCAGAGCTCTTTGATGTTGCGTTTGAGCTCAACGCCAAGGGGACCGTAGTCGTAGCAGCTATCCAGCCCGCCGTAGATCTCGCTCGATTGAAAAATGAAGCCCCTTCGCCGACACAGGGACACAATCTTGTCCATCAACGTGGTCTGTTTCTGCGCCATTTAGCCCTCTTCGTCCTTTCTGCCGCTGTCCGTTCGCTCACTCAACCGGTCCGATCCTCTCCGCAGATCGTTCGCAAAGCCGTAGCTGCGCAGCCTATCAGTTCCCTCCACGTGGTAGGCCAAATAGGCCCTCAGCCACCGATCCAAAGCCTCACCCACTCCCCTGGGAACTGGTACGCTCGCATTTTGCGGTCGCACCGTCTGCAACCAGCGGGCCCACTCCAGCACTTTGCCAGGCATCGGGTACACGTCGGTGCTGGCAGGACGACAACGCTCGCACACGTACCCGCCCCGGTCCAGCTCGAACAAGATTCGATCTCCCGCCTCCGTCGCGCCGCAGCTCCGGCACCTCTCGAGAGTAGGCCGGAACCCCAACAGGTCTACGAAGTGAAGTTCGAAGCTGCGTCCGACGCTCCGGAAACCCTTTTCAGCCCCCTGCAGGCCACGCAGCAATTCTAAGACCAACTGGTAGAGACGAGGGTTCGCCTCGTCGACGGCGCCGCTCACCAGCAGGAGCTCGAACGCCTGTTCGGCCACAGCCAACCGGGCGATGTCGCTCTGCACGCGCGGGAACCGCTCCAGGATATCCACCTGGCTCAAGAACTGGATGTCCCGCCCTTCCTTCCGGTAGTAGACGATGGCCACCCGGTTGCACAGGTCCAGCGCGCCACCGAAGCGACTGCGCGGCAGCCGCGCACCCTTGGCGATCAGGGTCACGCGGCCACGCTGCAGCGTGTACAGCTGCAATAGTTTGCTCGTTTCCCCCTGCGGCCGTATCCGGAGGATGATCCCTTCTGCCTTCTCAATCGCCAAGGGGAACCGCCTTCCGATTGCACCTGCGTACGGGAACGCGGCGACCTCCGATCAGCTCCTCCTGGGCCTCGCCAGGGTGGATTGGACCGTGCCGCGCTGCGCTGAGCTGCCAATCCGTCACTGCCAGAAGCTCACCGCCTCCTTCAGCCATCCCGCACGCAGGAGCTGAGTGACCATGAACAGGTAGATCGTCAGTCCCAGCACGTCGTTCGTTGTGGCGATAAAAGGAGCCGTAGCGTACGCCGGATCGTACCCGAGTCGGTGGAGCAAGATGGGAATGAGCGTACCGATGAGCCCAGAGGCGAAGATCACCGACACCATCGAAGCGCCAATCACCAGCCCCAGCTGTGGATCCT
>CAYXFI010000411.1:0-3679 GCA_964464205.1 uncultured Cytophagia bacterium | reverse complement strand
ACGTGCGCATCGACGACCACACGGTGATCGGTAAGCAGCCGATGCGGGCCAAGCGGAGCATCTTTCGCGATACCAAACCCCTTCCGCCTGCGCGCATCGGCTCGAACTGCCTCATCGGGGCCGGTGTGGTGATCTACGCGGGCTGCGAAATCGCCGAAGGTGTGCTCGTGGCCGACACAGCGGCGATCCGTGAGAACGTGAAGATCGGCGAGTACACGATCGTGGGCCGCGGTGTGACCGTGGAGAATCTGACCACGGTGGGGAAGAAGTGCAAGCTCGAGACCGGCTGCTACATCACCGCCTACTCGACCCTCGAGGACTACTGTTTCATCGCCCCGAAGGTGACCACAACCAATGACAACTACCTGGGACGGACGGAAGAGAGATTCAAGCATTTCAAAGGCGTGACGGTGCGGCGCGGGGGCCGGATCGGTGGCGGCGCCGTGATTCTGCCCGGCATTGAGATCGGCGAAGACGCAGTGGTGGCCGCTGGAGCTGTGGTCACCAAGAACATCCCGCCGCGACAGATCTGGGCTGGCGTCCCCGCTCGCTACATGAAAGACACTCCCACGGAACAGCTGCTCGAGAACCAGGGCTGGGACTGATGAAGACGATCCTGAGCGTGGTGGGGGCTCGACCCCAATTCATCAAAGCGGCACCTGTGAGCAAAGAACTCCGCCGGCATTTCCGCGAAGTACTGGTCCACACCGGACAACACTACGACGCGGAAATGTCCGACGTCTTCTTCAAAGACCTGGATCTCCCGAAACCCGACCATCACCTCGGTGTGGGCTCGGGTACGCACGCCGAGCAGACCGACGAGATGATAGTGCGGCTCGAAAAGGTAGTCCAGCAGATTGGGCCCGACGCCGTGCTCGTCTACGGCGACACCAACTCCACCCTGGCCGGGGCCTTGGTCGCCTCCAAACTGCTCATCCCTCTTGCACATGTGGAGGCGGGGTTGCGCAGCTACAATCGGGAGATGCCGGAGGAGATCAACCGGGTACTCACCGACCGGGTGTCTCAATTCCTCTTTTGCCCGACGAAACAGGCGGTGGAAAACCTGCGGCGCGAAGGCATCACCGAGGGTGTGCACCTGGTGGGCGATGTGATGCTGGATGCTGCACTACAATTCGCGGAACTCGCCGAGCAAAAGGTCGACGTGCTGGATCGCCTTCACCTGCAGCCGAAGGGCTACGTTTTGGCCACCGTTCACCGCGCCGCCAACACGGACGATCCGGGGAACCTCCGCCGCATCGTGGAAGCCCTCACGTCCACCAGCCTGACGGTCGTGTTCCCGATCCATCCGCGTACCGAGGCGGCCCTGCAGAGAGAGGGTCTGCGCGAAAAGCTGGCTGCCGCGCCGAACGTGATCGACCTCCCCCCGCTGAGCTACCTGGAGGTGCTCCAGCTCGAAAAGCACGCCCTCCGGATCGTCACCGACTCCGGAGGGATGCAAAAGGAAGCCTATTTCTTCGGGGTGCCCTGCGTGACCCTGCGACAGGAGACCGAGTGGGTGGAAACGGTGGAAGACGGGTGGAACTGCCTCGTAGGCACCGACCCGAAGGCGATCCGGGAGGCGATGGAGAGTTTCCAGCCCACCGGGGAGCGACACCCCCATTACGGCGACGGGCACGCGAGCCAGCGAATCGCCGAGATCCTAGCGGGAGAGCTGTGAGGGTGAGCGTGCAGTCCCGGTCTCACGCCTGCTCGTCCGGCTGCCTCCGTCTTCTTCTCACTGCTCTCGTAATAGGGCTGAGGGTTGCGTTCACGCCTGCGGCCGCGCAGGAAGCGTTGGTTCCCGTGGATCATCCTGTGGTTGCCTTCCTCCGGCGGGTCGAGACGCGCGGCTTCTCTCTGGGTCTGGACGAGGCCACACTGCCTCTCATGCGGAGCGATGTGCGGGCCGCTCTGATCAGGCTCCTCGAAGCAGCAGAGCGCTCTTCCGGGCTGTCGCAGGTCGAGAGAGCTGAGCTCTCAATCTTCGCGGCCGAATTCGTGCCGGACCGGGCGCTGGACGCTGCTTCCCCACCGAGTCGCGCACACCGCATCCTCTCCCGACTGGCCCGGCGATGGTCGGCCCTGGGGTCTCTGTACCAGAACGGCTTCGATTTGCTCGAACACCGCGAGGGGCCCCTCCTGCTACGGTTCAACCCTCTGATTCGGATGGGGTTTGACCGGCAGGTGGCTGACACCATCGACGGTACCCGGATCGTCAGGACCGAGCGCCACGGTTTCTCAGTGGTGGGGGACGTGGCAGGTCGAATTGGATTCTACTTCGCGTTCACCGACGGACGGGAATGGGGCGGAGGCCCCTACCTTCGGCGACAAAACATCACAGCTCCGGGCTTGGGCTTCGCCAGCGGCTACGGTTCCTACCTGGAACACGACGAGACCGAAGCAGTCATCACCGCAAAGGCCGGGCTGTTCAGTTTCCTCTACGGGAAAACCGTGGACCGCTGGGGCCCCGGTCGCTTCGGTCAGCTCGCCTTGTCGGGCCGCGGCGCGTCCTTCGACCAGCTCCAGTTGCGATTTCGGGCGGGGCGCCTGCGCTACGCCTGGTTGTACGGATTTCTCCGCCACTACATCGACCCAACGGAGAAGAGGGCCCCAAATCCCATCAAGGCGATCGCCGGACACCGGGCGACGCTGCTCGTTTGCCCCTGGCTGGACGTGTCGCTGCACGAGACCGTGGTTTTCTCCCGGAGGCGCTGGGAGCTGGCGTACCTGAACCCCGTGATGTTCCTGCGTTCGGCCGAGCACTACCTCGGCGACGAGGACAACGCCACGATGGGCGCCGCGATCGAGCTACGACCCTTGCGCGGAATCGAGATGTACGGTGAGCTGTTCCTGGACGACCTGTGCACGTCCAAGATCGGCACCGGCTGGTACGGCGACAAGTGGGCGTACTTGCTGGGAGCCCACCTGGCTTTCCCGATTCGGAGCACGGACGTCGATCTCCGGCTTGAGTACGCCAGGATCCGGCCCTACGTGTACAGCCACAAGGACTCGGTGCTCGCGTACCAGCACTTCATCACGCTGCTGGGTCACCCAGCAGGTCCCAATTCGGACCAGTGGGACCTGGCGCTGCGGCTGCGCCCTCACTGGAGGCTGGCGTTGACCCTTCGCGCGAGCTACCGTCGGCACGGGGCAAACCCACCGGGCCTGAATCTCGGCGGCGACTGGCGAAGGGGTCACGTGTACGGAGACCCGCTGTACGTGCCGTTTCTGTCCGGTCTTCGAGAGCACCAGCGCGGTTTCTCCGTACGCGTACGGTACCGCCTAGCCTACCAGCTCGCGCTCGAGCTGAGCTGGGAATTCGCACGAGGTACGGCCGCCCCGGGCTCGGCCGAAGAGGTCAGCCGAAATGCGATCTTCGCGGGTTTCTCACTCGACTACCCGGGCCTGCCGCACTGACCGGGCCCACCCGAGCTCAATGAGCCAGCGTCTGGAGGCGATTGCCTGTGAAAAAGTCGCTCTCGCAAGACGCAAAGCCGCCGAGCCGCCGCCTCTCACGAGCTTGCGCCAGGCTTGCTGCGAGCGCGAGAGGGCGGAAGAACCTCCTTCCATTGCCAACGGAACGGAGGACAAACAAC
This sequence comes from uncultured Cytophagia bacterium, assembly GCA_964464205.1. Classification (GTDB taxonomy): domain Bacteria; phylum Zhuqueibacterota; class Zhuqueibacteria; order Oleimicrobiales; family Geothermoviventaceae; genus Zestofontihabitans. The sequence goes on along the minus strand of CAYXFI010000411.1, from coordinate 83 downwards.
GGCCGCGAAGGCACCCCGCACGGGTCTCTCGACGTTCCTGACGGGTTAGACTTCAAAGCACAATCGACGAGACGACCGATGTG
>CAYXFI010000410.1:0-3701 GCA_964464205.1 uncultured Cytophagia bacterium | reverse complement strand
CTGTTACCAAAGTTACGGGAATCTCGCCATCCCGCTTGTACAGCCCTCCTTTTTCGCGTATCTTCCGCAGGTGGAGATAGGCATTCACAAGACGAATGAAGGAGGCTGAGCCATGAGCCGCAAGTCTGGTTTCACCACCCCGTTCGTCCTGGGATTGGTTTGGCTAGCGGTGGCTGCGTACATTACGACCGCTTCCTGCAGGAGGGCACTCATGATGCGAGCACCCGTGAATCTGCGCTGCGAATACCAGACGCAAGGCTTGGGCACCGACGTACTCTTGCCACGTTTCAGTTGGCAACTGGATGACACGCGTCGCGGAGCAAAACAAACCGCCTACCAGATCCTGGTGGCCAAGAGCGAGCAGCTCCTGGCTTCGGATTCGGCGGACGTGTGGGACAGCGGCGTGGTGAAGTCCGATCAATCGGTGCACGTGATCTACGCCGGACCTCCTTTGCAATCGCGGACCCGTTACTTCTGGAAAGTCCGGGTGTGGGATCAGGACAGTGTGGCCTCGCCGTGGAGTGACGTGGCGTGGTGGGAGAGTGGACTTCTCAACCCGGAGGACTGGCAGGCAAAATGGGTCGCCGCCGGTGCACCGGGACACATCAAGGGCGACGTGGAGTTGTTGGGCAACTGGATCTGGCACCCTCGCGAGAGGGGAGTCAACAAGACGGTGTATTTCCGGAAGGAGTTTGATCTGCCGGCCAAATCCGAGCTCGACACGATCTACGTGTCCGTGACGGCCGACAACCGTTTTCGACTTTTCCTGAACGGTCAGGAGATTGGGAGTGGCTCGCTCTGGCGCGAGGTGAAGAATTACGATGTCCATGTGCAGGTGCGGGAGGGGCGCAACGTGCTGGCCGTGGAGGCGATGAACACGGCCGGAGACATTTGCGGCCTGATTGTGAACCTGCACGCCAAGAAGAAAGACGGGTCGGTGATCCAGGTGTACACGGATGAGACCTGGAAAACGACGGATCAGGAGCAACCCGGCTGGAAGGAGGTAGGTTTTGACGACTCGAACTGGGAAAAGCCCGTGATCGTGGCGGAATACGGACAGCCGCCGTGGGGACGTTTCGGTGGCGACTACATTCCTCCGCGATCGCAGATGGTTCGGAAAGAGTTCGAGTTGAAAAAACCTGTACGTCGTGCCCGGGTCTACGTCACCGGTCTTGGGACGTACCGTCTTTTCCTCAACGGTAAACGCGTCGGAAACGACGTGCTCACGCCCGGGTGGACCGACTATCGCGACAGGATTCAGTACCAGACCTACGACGTGACCGGGCTTGTGAAGCAGGGCGCCAATGCGGCTGGCGCGCTACTGGGGAACGCCTGGTGGAGCGGTGAACTCGGCTGGGAAATGCGTCCCGAGTACAGCATGGGGCCGTTGCGTTTCTTAATGCAACTGGAAGTCGAATACGAGGATGGCAGCAGAGAAGTCATCGTCACGGACGAGTCGTGGAAGTGCCACGATTCGCCGATCGTGTACAACGGCATCTACAACGGTGAGACATACGACGCGCGTCTGGAGCTGCCCGGTTGGAACGAGCCCGGTTTTGACGATTCGGGATGGAACCCGGTGCAGTTGACCGATGACGGCTACGGTCGTCTCGTGGCACAACAGGCGGAACCCGTGCGGGCGGTGCAGGAGATCAAGCCGGTGTCGGTCACGGAGCCGCAGCCAGGTGTGTTCGTCTTCGACATGGGGCAGAACTTTACGGGCTGGGCGAGATTGAAAGTGTCGGGTCCGGCCGGTACCACCGTGAAACTGCGATTTGGCGAGGTGCTCAACCCCGACGGAACGGTCTACTTCGAAAACTACCGCAGGGCGAAGGCCACCGACACCTACATCCTCAAGGGCGAAGGCACCGAGGTCTGGGAGCCAACGTTCACGTTCCGCGGCTATCGATACGTTCAGGTCACCGGCTATCCGGGCAAGCCCGGCAAGGACGCGTTGACGGGCGTGGTGGTGCACAGCGACCTGCGGTTCATTGGGGAGTTCGCTTGCTCGGAGGATTTGATCAACCGCATTCACCACAACGTGGTGTGGGGTCTGAAGAGCAACTTCCTGAGCATCCCGACGGATTGTCCCCAGCGGGACGAGCGGCTCGGATGGACCGGCGATGCCCAGATCATCGCGCCGACGGCTTGCTACAACATGCACACGGCGCGGTTCTTCAGCAAGTGGCTGCGAGATCTCGCGAGCAGTCAGGATGAAGAGGGCGCCGTGCGAGACGTTGCACCGGCAGCCGTGGTGGGGGAGAACCCGGCATCCCCGGCGTGGGGTGACGCCATCGTGATCGTCCCCTGGGTGCTGTACGAGATGTACGGCGAGACGAGGATCATCGAGGAAATCTACCCCAACATGGTTCGCTGGTTCGAGTACATGGAGCGGAACAGTCGGGGCTACCTGTACGAACGCGAAGGCTACGGCGACTGGGTAGCCGTGGTTCCCTCGCCCAAGAAGCCGATCGGTGCCGCGTACTTCTACCTGGACGCGGTTCTGCTGTCCAAAATGGCACGGCTGATCGGCAGGGATGCGGATGCCGCCCGTTTTGAGGAAATCGCGGGTAAGATTCGGGAAGCCTTCAACGCGAAGTACCTGTCCGCTGATTCCGCTTGGTACGTCGGTGGCACTCAGACGGCCAACGTACTGCCGCTGGCTTTCGGCATCGCGCCGGAGGATCGTGCGGGGGAACTGGCTGAGGCAGTGGCCAAGGATGTGATCGAGCGAGGATACCACCTGACCACGGGATTTCTGGGGACTGCCTACCTCTTGCCGGTCCTCACCGAGTACGGCTTCGAGGAGGTTGCTTTCCGGCTGGCGACCCAGAGGACCTACCCGTCGTGGGGGTACATGATTGAGAAGGGGGCGACGACAATTTGGGAGCTGTGGGACAGCGACGTGAAGGGCCCGGGAATGAACTCGCGGAACCACTACGCCCTGGGCGCGGTGGACCGCTGGTTCTACGAATACATCGGTGGTATTCAGCCAGCGGAGGCGGGTTTCAAGCGCTCGGTCATCTGGCCGCGGCTGACCCGGTTTCTCGATTGGGCGAAGGTTTCGCACGAGACGGAGTACGGTCTGCTGGCGTGCGAGTGGCGGAAGGACGGCGACAGGCTGACGATCGAGGTGACGGTGCCGCCGAACACGACGGCGGAAGTGCACGTGCCGGTGAAGGATACGGGCACTGCTGAAGTAGCGGAAGGGAAGACGGTACTTTACCGTGGTGGGGAGGAAGTCGAACAGCTCCCGCACGTGCGTTTTGTGCGACGCGATGACGGTTTTGTCGTGTTTGAGGTGGACGCTGGTTCGTACCGCTTCGTTGTGCGGTAGATCGCGTTGGTTGCCGTCGCTGGGTTAGTCCCGACGCACAATTGGAGATCAAACCGTATGAAGTTCGCCCGGATCACAATCGACCGAGGGAAAATGGGTGGCGTGCCGTGCATCCGTGGGCTACGGATTCCAGTGGCGACAATCGTGGCCATGGTGGCCGACGGGATGACTGAGCACGAGATCCTTCAGGCGTTCCCGGATCTGGAACCGGACGACATCCGGGAAGCATTGCTTTTTGTCGCCGAGGCAGTCCGCAAGGACGGGCAGCAACAAGCAAGTGGCTAGATTGGTGCCTTGTGGACAAGGGTGTGTTTCCAATTGTGGCCGACGAGCCAGGCGGGTGAGACTGCTGGGTGGACGTGTG
>CAYXFI010000409.1:0-3701 GCA_964464205.1 uncultured Cytophagia bacterium | reverse complement strand
ATTCTGCTGGGCGTTCACGGTCACAGTCGGATCGAGATTGCGGACGCCGAAGCCCTGATTTCCGACGATCCAGTTGTTCCGGAGCACGGGCTGAGCACCGTTCTCGGTGAACACCCCGTCGCCGGTGTCGTCTACGATACGATTGCCGACGATGCGGCCGTCCGTCGCGTCAAGATGGATACCGGTGGACTTGCAGTTTTCCCGGAACGTGTTGCCCACGAATTCCACGCCCACGCCGCACTGAAGGGTGACAGCGCCCGGGCAGTTGCGCGCGAAGCTATTGCCTACCACCTCGGTATTCCTGGTGTACTGCAGCCACAGTCCAGCCAGGCGATTGTCGTGGATCCGATTGCCGCGGATGACCTGATCTGTGCATTCGTAAACTTTGATACCTTCGAGGTGATTGTTTCGTATCTCGTTATCCTCGATTCGACAATACTTCGCCTTTCCCAGGTAGATGCCCTGCTCTTTCGAGTACGCAATGACATTCGATCTAATTTCGTGCCCGCCGCCAGTCTTCGAGATCCACACGCCGACCGCATTGGGGACGGCCTCCCCCTGTGCCGTAAGGCCAATGCGGTTCCCCTGAACGGCGATAGAACCACACATGTCCGTGAGGGCGATCCCACCGTATTCATCGAAGAATCGGATCACGTGCAGCCGAATTCCCTCCCACCAGATGAACTCACGCTTGCCGCCGCAAGCCCCGACGACGTTGTCCGGCCCGATTGTGACGTCCTCTCCGCTGTACACCCAGATCCCGACGACCCCGTTCGGCAAGGCGGTCCGCCCGTCCGCTGCCAAACCGATCAGGTTTTCCCTTATCACGATGCTCTCCTGCGGTCCGACCATTTCGAACGGAGCCCCAACGATAATGCCGGCCAGCTCGTTGCCAGACACCGTATTGCCGGCGATTGTAACGTTCGTGGCCGACTTGATGACGATACCCGTAAAGTTTGGAACAGCGCGGAGGCCATCCGGTGAGGTACCAAACCGATTCCCTTGCACGAGGATATCCGTCGATTCCTTGACAGGCGCCTCGATAACCAAGCCTGCCCCCGCGCGGTACCGGTGCTCCTCGTAGGGGTTTCTCTTGGTGTTCCCCGAGAACGTGTTCTTTCGGATAATGAGATTCTGACCGTCAGCGATCACCATACCCACCGTATTGGCCATGGCCTCCCCCGACGGGCTTACGCCAAGGAAATTGCCTAGAAAGACGGAGGATGCAACGTCGTCGGCAAGGATGCCCGCGTACTCGTTGTGTCCGCAGATATTCCGGGCCACCCTCAGATCCAGGCAGCCGTAAAGGGCGATACCAGATGTCTCTTCTTGCCCGGAATTTCGCAGAGCCGTGTTGCCGACGATCCTGCAATGACTGCTTTCCGTCAGCTCCAACCCGGCGTAGACGTTCTCGCTGAAGTCGTTACCCCGACTGCCCCATGTTCCGGTTGCCGTGTCTCCCACCGCCACATTGTTGCAGCTATCCAACCTGGCGCCGTAGCTGTTGTACCGCACCGTGCACCCGAAAATGGCGCCGCCGTCCACGTTGCTGTAGTGAATGCCGATGCCGCCGTAGGCCACGTCGAGGTATTCGGCGCGGATCCCTTTCACGCCTCGGGCCAGCAGGACGGGCCCCACCTGGTTGGGCTGTTGCAGGGTGAGGAACTGCACGGTGGTGCTGTCGGCCCGGATATCGAGCACTGGCTTGCGCGGATCACTTCCCTTGACCAGGCAGGTCTGGCCAGGAGTTCCCCGAATGACCAGTCGTTCCTTGCCCGCCACCACGGCGTTCTCGCGAATTTCCCCGGGACACACGCTGATGGTGTCGCCAGGTTGGGTGGCAGCATCATCCACAGCGGCCTGGATCTTCATGAAGGGCTTGTCCCGGGTGACGTTCCACACGGGAGCGGCAACGGCGGGGCCGGCGCGGAACTGCCCGCCGACGGGCAGCTTGACGTAGCGATCGTAATTCAGCGGCTCCGCTGTGACCCAGTCAGTTCGGGTCTCCACGTAGAAGGTCTTGAACGTGTCCATGTTCGCCACTTCCATCGTGTCGCGGAACACGTATTCGACCTTCAGCGTGAGGCATCCGCCTTTGGGGACCCGCCGGTTCACGGCCACTTCCACCACGTCGTCGTCCTTGTGGTACCAGAACGTGGCGATTTTTTCGTCGCCCACGTAGAGTCGTTCCTGGACCAGGTCGGCCACGTCGTGTCCCGTGCCGCGGGCTGCTAATTTGATCTTGTGGACCACCCAGTCGTCCACATCGTTGGCGCAGAGATTGATGGTCGCCAGGACGTGGACCCGATCCTCGTCGCAGATGGGGCACAGATGAATTTCCGGACCCGAAGCGCTGACCGTGAGCTCCGGTCGGACGAAATGGGCTACGGCCTCATCGCAATTGGGCGACTGGCTTTGCAGCGTGACCGTGGCCGAGGCATTGGTTCCGGAGGCCGCGCCGCTCCAACCGACGAAGTTCCAGCCGTCGGCTTCCACGGCCGTGATGGTGGCCTGACTTCCGCAATCGCCTTCCACCCGGGACGGGATCACCTGGCACCCGGCATCGGCCGCCTCCTGTGGTTCGATGCGGGCTATCACACAGCAGGCCTTGCTCTTCTTGCGGTACTTGATGGTGAGCGTGGGCAGCTTGCCCGAAGATAGATTCAGGTACACGTAGTGGGAACCCTCAGCCTGCCCGCACTGGAAGAGATCCTCCCGCATCCGCATGCCGATGATGGTGTACCCGCCTGGATTCACCACGTTGGGCTTGAGGACCTGCCGGTAGGGGCCGGAGTCTTCCGACAATCCGGTGGTCCCCTCTGGCGCGCAGGTCGAATCGAAAAGGGAGTAGTAGTCCGGTCCCCAACTGGGCGGGTAGAGGAACCCGGAGTCAGGGGCCATGAAGTACAGCATGTCCTCCGGGCTGGAGACCGATGTTGTCCAGAAGTCGAGGTACACCGAATCGACGACCATGTCGGTGTCGAGCACCGTCGTATTGAAAGCCAGGATTCCGCGAGATATGAACATGTACGGTCCACTGGGATCGTAGTAATAGTCGGTGCCGACTTCGCCACTGGAGGACTGCCACCCCGATCCTTCGTCGCAGGAGTCGCCATACAACTGGCCACAATAGCCGACATCTGGCGTGAAGACGACGGTTGTGTCGCCCTGGGGAATTGCGGTATTCACTCGTCCGGTGCTCAAGAGCCCGGTGAGGACCAAGAGCCGCAGCCCCGACCACAGGCGGGATGCAAGTGTCGCCGTTTGCATCGTGCTTCCTCCGCGTCTCGTGTGTTCCGCCGAAACGCCTACCGAAATCCGAACTGGACCGCGGCCGACCGCCAAGCCGAGGGCAGCTGGCGGCGCACATCCGCACACGGTTAGGGGAACAATCGGGTTCGGTAGGGTGCCAGTTTCTCCGTCCGATGGAAGCGTTCGAGCGTCGTTTCGCCTAGCGCCTTGCCGCGCGCCCGATTCAGACGGAAGACCGCCGGGTTGGACTCTTCGACGGTCAGATCTCCATTGCGTCCCCGTCCGTTAACACCCGCGACCCCAACCGATACGGTCCATTCCAGCAGCTTCTCTGTTTGTCCCCCTACTTTTAGTTGCCTTGTGAGAAAGCGCAGACAAACCACAGAGGCTCCGCGGGCACAGAGGCCGCGCAGAGAACTGCGTGAACAGACGCGCCGTCCGAGTGCTAC
>CAYXFI010000408.1:0-3717 GCA_964464205.1 uncultured Cytophagia bacterium | reverse complement strand
GATGTTCATCGACTACGCCCGAATCTTCGTCAAAGGGGGGCACGGAGGAAGCGGCTGTGTGAGCTTCCGGCGGGAGAAGTTTGTGCCCAAAGGGGGCCCCGACGGCGGCGACGGGGGTGACGGGGGCAATGTGATCGTGGAGGCAGACCCCAATCTTGCTACCCTTTTGGATTTTCGCTACCGGAAGCACTTCGAGGCGGAGCGTGGCAGGCACGGCGAGGGCGGAAAACGCCACGGGCGGCGCGGCAGGGATGTGGTGATCCGGGTGCCGGTGGGGACGATCGTGCGCGATGCCGAGACGGGGGAAGTGCTGGCCGATCTGGTCGAGCCGGGTCAGCGGGCGATCGTGGCCAAAGGTGGTAAGGGCGGACGAGGGAACGCGCGTTTCGCCACCCCCACGCACCAGGCCCCCCGAGAGTGGGAGCCGGGTGAACCGGGGGAAGAGCGGTGGCTCGAGTTGGAGCTCCGCCTCATCGCTGACGTGGGGATTGTAGGACTACCGAATGCGGGTAAATCCACTCTGCTTTCGCGCGTGAGCGCTGCTCGTCCCAAGATCGCCGACTACCCTTTCACCACGCTGACGCCCAATCTGGGCCTAGTTCGCGTCGACGAGGGCAAGAGCTTCGTGATGGCCGACATCCCTGGCCTCATCGAGGGTGCCCACCAGGGAAGGGGGCTCGGTCACCAGTTCCTTCGCCACATCCAGCGCACCAGAGTGCTGGTGTTTCTGGTGGAGGCAACGCACCCCGAGCCGGATGCCGATCTCCAGGTGCTGCGTGAGGAGCTACGCCAGTACGACCCCCAGCTTGTGGGGAAGCCGTACCTGGTCGCGCTCAGCAAAGTGGATCTCGTGGGGCCGGAGGATCGCGAGCGCGTCCGTCGGTTCTGCGAGGAAAGGGGCTGGTTGGCCATCTCGTCGGTCACCGGTGAGGGCCTGGACGAGCTCGTGCGCAAAGTCTGGGAGATGATGGAGCGCGAGCGCGCGCGGGCTGAAGAGGAAGTAGCTGGGGAGAAGTGACGGGATGGACGTTGAGGGATTGCTCGTCCTGCTCTCCGTGCCGGGCCTCGGACCCAGGAGGGTTCTTTCTCTCGTGGGCAAGTTGGGTTCTCCGTCGGCGGTCTTGTCCGCGTCAGTGCCGAAGCTCTGCAGCGTGGACGGCATCGATCTGACCATGGCCGAACGCATTCGAGGCCAGGTGGATCGCGAGTTCGCTCGCCGACAGCTTCGGCTGGCGAATCGCCAGGGGGTGCGGTTCATCACATACTGGGACGAGGTATACCCCGAACGCCTCAAGCAGATCACGGACCCACCGCCGGTGCTATTCTGCAAGGGGGACCTCGTGGGGCCAGACGAAGTGTACGTGGCAGTGGTTGGCACGCGAAATCCGACGGCGTACGGCCGGGTCGTCACGGAGCGGCTGTGCCGGGATCTGGCGGAGCGGGGAGTGAGCGTCGTCAGCGGACTGGCGCGGGGCATCGACACGATCGCACACCGGGCGACCTTGCGCGCAGGGGGCCGCACGGTGGCTGTGCTCGGGAGCGGACTGGACATCGTCTACCCAGGCGAGAATCGTGAACTGGCGCGTAAGATCTCCCGTCAGGGAGCGCTGCTGTCAGAGTTGCCGCTCGGATCCAAGCCGGATGCACCCAACTTCCCTCGGCGCAATCGGATCATCGCGGGGATGTGCGTGGGTGTCGTGATCGTGGAGGCTGGGGAGAAGAGCGGCGCCCTGATCACCGCCCGGTACGCACTGGAACAGAATCGGGAGGTGTTCGCGGTTCCGGGGAACGTGACCAGTGAAAAAAGCCGTGGCACGAACCGCCTGATCAAAGAGGGCGCGAAGTTGGTTGAGACGGCCGACGACATCCTGGACGAGATTCGCCCCCAATTGCCCAGTCTTCTGCGAGAGGTCCGGAAGGCGCAAAAAACGCCGGAGCTGGCTGGGCTGGAAAAGCGAGTGTTTGACGTCCTCTCCGATGAGCCAAAGCACATCGACGATCTGGCCAGCGAATTGGATGAGGAGCCGGGCCGGGTACTGGCGGCTCTTCTGTCCCTCGAGCTGCAGAATTTGGCGACGCAACTAACGGGAAAATACTTCGTTCGCGCATGACTGGCGCCAGGGAAACGCTCGGGCAGTCGCGGCGGGTGCGTCGCTACGAGGTGCTGACGGCCCGGTGCGGCGACTACAATCGGACCGCCGTCGACGAGGCCGTCCACGAGCTGCTCTCGAGTCTGGACGGACGGGCGAGCCTTATCCGCCCCGGGAGTACGGTACTCGTGAAACCCAACATGCTTTCGGATCGGCACCCGGACGAAGGGGTGACGACGCATCCCGCTGTGCTGGAGGCAGTGGTTCGGTTTGCCCAACGGTCCGGTGCCAGGGTGGTAGTGGGCGACAGCCCGCCGCAACTGCACGGTTCGATACGGCGGTTCTGGTCGAAGACGGGTTTTGCCGAGGTCGCCCGACGGACCGGGGCCGATCTGGTGAGCTTCGAAACGGAGGGGGTTCGGCCAGTCCGCCGGAACGGCCGGCTGTTCCACATTTCCAACTGCCCGTTGAAAGTCGATCTGATCATCAACGTTCCGAAGCTCAAAACACACAACCTCACGCTGCTCACAGCGGCCGTCAAGAACATGTTCGGATGTGTACCGGGTGGCGAAAAGGGAGATTGGCACCGGCGGGCTCCGCATCCGGATGATTTTGCCGAGGTGCTGGTGGACGTGTACAGAATTGTCACGCCGGCCATCACGGTACTGGATGGGATCGTGTCGATGGTGGGCAACGGCCCCGCGGAGGGGAAGCTGGCCAGGACGGGCTTCCTGGCGGTTTCTTCCAGCGGGTTTGCGGTGGACACGTTCGCCGCCGCGGCACTGGGGTTCCGCCCGGACGAAGTCCGCACGAACCTGCTCGGGGCGCAGCTTTCGCTGGGCCCAGCCGGATTGGACGGATTGGAGCTGAAGGGCGTCGGCGGACCCGCCCCGACGCTTCCGCTCGGCAAGTTTTCTTTGCCCAGCAACCGGCTCATGCGGCGGCTTCCCCGACCCCTGCTTGCTTTCTTGGGCGAGCGCACCTGGATCCGTCCCGCTGTGGACAAGGCCAAATGCACGGGATGTGAAGTGTGCGCCGACAACTGTCCCCTGTCTGCGATCGTGATGGACAGGTATCCGAGGTTCGACTACGACGCGTGCATCAACTGTTGGTGTTGCGCTGAGTCCTGCCCACACGATGCTATCGTGCTTCGGAAAAGCTTCCTGGCGCGACTCTTGAGCTGATCGATTGGGAACCACCCCGGACTTCCTCGCCCAGGGGAGATGGTCGCAACCGGCCGGAATCCCAGCGCGGTCGGGCTGGTGGGGGGGGCATCTTGGGCGAGGAGAACATTTGGGCGTGAACTTTTCTGCGCCGCGCGCGTCGTTTGGATTCAGGAGAAGTCGGGACGGGACGATAAGTACTTGATGGATGGGGTCTTTGGGGAACGCTTCGATTCCGCTGAAGTGCAAGGTTTTAAGCGGGTTAGACCCCGGAAAAAGCCGTTGACTTGGTGGGGTGAAATTCGTATATTGGTGAGCGCTTCGGGTGGCCCAGCGATTCGGAGGGCTAGCCTAATTGGTAAGGCAGCGGTCTTGAAAACCGCGGGGCGCAAGCCCTTGGGGGTTCGAGGCCCTCGCCCTCCGCAACCCCTTTGGGGGGCAGGCTCGAGGAGGACACGGAGAGG
>CAYXFI010000407.1:0-3732 GCA_964464205.1 uncultured Cytophagia bacterium | reverse complement strand
GGGAGGAGGCGCGGACGAGCCGCGCGAATCGGGTTTCTCCGGTCGTGGGGGCGATACGAATGGACTCCGCGCCTCCGCTCTGACCGGTTTCTCACCAGCACGGGAACCGGACTGAAGGAGCCGATCCGTGCGGGGGAGGCCTGTGAGCGGCGGCGTAGAAAACGTGGCCTTTCGAAGTTCTCCGTCGTGAATTCTGCGGCTAGCGCGTCGCGGGGGGTGAATTGTGCCGCGCACTTTGCGCACCCTGGGGGGTCGAGTCTGTGGCCTGCGGCGGCCGCGTCGTGGGTTTCGTTGAGAAGGACCGATTCACGCTGAGAGGTGCCGGGATGGATCCCATCGAGAAGCAGTTCGAGGAGCTGGAACGGCTCCGCCGCCAGATGCATCGCTTCGTGGAACACGTGAGCCGACTGGCAACCTTGCCGGCGCAGTTCACGTCGGGCGTGTGGAGCCCACCGGCCGACGTCTACGAGGATGAAGAGGCCTATCTGGTGGTGTTTGAACTGCCGGGCGTTGATCCCCACGAGGTGAAGGTCGTAGTTGAAGGCAACTTGCTGACCGTTTCGGGCCGAAAGGAGCTGAAAGCGACGGAACGCGGCGAGCGAGCGCGTGCACATCAGCTCGAAATTGCCACGGGTCCGTTCCAGCGACTGGTTCAACTTCCCGGTCTCACCCGTTCGGGCGCCGTCAGGGCCAAGTACACGAACGGTCTCCTCTACGTGAGATTACCCAAGCTTTCCCCGGAGGAGCGCAGGAAAGATGTGCCGGTGGAAGAATAGCTGCAGTACGCCGAGCCATCGGGCCTTCGCGTAACAGTACCGCCGGTTCGGCGATTCTCGGCGCCGGCACACAGGATGCTTGAATCAGGAGGATACCCGATGCTGATCACGCCGGGTACGCCCCAACAGCAGCAGGGGCCCCAGCCGGAGGTACCGCGCAGAATACGGGTTCTACCTCTCGGAGAGGCGGTACTTTTCCCAGGCATGCTGATGCCCGTGGTAGTGTCGGACGCGACGCGGCTGAAGGTGGTAGAGGAAGCCGTGGCCGCGGACCGATTCGTGGGTGCGTTCGGGACCAAATCGGGGCGTGTCGATCCGGGCACTGACGACTTGTACGAAACGGGCACGGCGGCTCTGGTGGCGCGCATGCTGCGGCTACCGGACAATTCGCTGCAGGTCATGCTCCAGGGCATCGCGAGGATTCGGATTCGCGAAATCGTGCAGACCGTTCCCTACTTCATGGCCGACGTGCAACCGGTGGAAGAGCGGGTCGAAAAGACGACCGAGTTCGAAGCGGCCCTGCGGGGGGCGCTCAGCACATTCCAGAGGGTTGTGGAGCTGGCGCCAAACCTGCCGGCGGAATTGGTGACCCTGGCGCACAACCTGCCCACGCCCGGGCACCAAGTGGACTTCATGGCTAGTTATCTGAATCTGAGCAAAGAGGAGAGGCAGAAGGTACTGGACACCCACGACGTGTCTGAGCGGCTCCGGCTCGTCACCGAATACCTGAATCGGGAGCTGGAAATCCTCGAGATCGGTCAGAAGATTCAGGAGGATATTCGGAAGCGAATTGAGAAAGCCCAGAGAGAGGCGTACCTCCGGGAACAGCTCAAGGCGATTCAGGAAGAGCTGGGCATTGAGGACGAGCGGACCGCCGAGATCAAGGAATTTCGCAAGCGGCTCGAGCAAGTTGGGCTGCCGGAGGAGGCAAGAAGAGAAGCCGAGAGAGAGCTGGAGCGGATGCAGTCGATGCCGCCTCAGGCCGCCGAGTACATCGTCTCGCGGACGTATCTCGACTGGCTCGTCAATCTGCCGTGGAACGTGGAGACGGAGGACAGTCTCGACATCCAGAGGGCACAGCAGATTCTCGACGAGGATCACTACGACCTGGAAAAGCCCAAGGAACGCATCGTGGACTACCTGGCCGTGCGTCGGCTCAAGAAGGACATGAAGGGTCCCATCCTGTGCTTCGTGGGACCGCCGGGTACGGGCAAGACGTCGCTCGGCAAGTCGATCGCCCGGGCGCTGGGTCGCAAGTTCGTGCGGATCTCGCTCGGCGGCGTGAGCGACGAGGCGGAAATCCGCGGTCACCGGCGGACGTACATCGGTGCGCTGCCGGGACGAATCATTCAGGGCATTCGGCGCGCTGGGTCGAAAAATCCGGTGTTCATGCTGGACGAGATCGACAAGCTGGGGCGCGACTTCCGCGGCGACCCCGCAGCGGCTCTGCTGGAAGTGCTGGACCCGGAGCAGAACAACGCCTTCGTCGACCACTACCTGGACGTGCCGTTCGATCTGTCGAAAGTACTCTTCATCACCACCGCCAACGTGGCGCACGCTATCCCGGCGCCGCTGCTGGATCGGATGGAGGTGCTCGAACTCCCGGGCTACACCGAGCCCGACAAGCTGGAAATCGCTCGCAGGTACCTGATCCCGCGGCAAATGGAAGAGCACGGTCTTCAGGATGGGCAACTGGAGATCGACGACGAGACCGTCGTTACGATCATTCGCAACTACACCCGGGAAGCCGGTGTCCGCAACCTGGAGCGGGAGATCGGGGCGGTGTGCCGCAAGGCCGCGCGGCGCATCGCGGAGGGGAAGGCGAAGAAAGTGAAGGTTCGGAAGAAGGATCTGCACGAGATCCTTGGCCCGCCGAAGTACCGTAGCGAGATGGCGGAACAGAAGGACGAGGTGGGTGTGGCCACGGGTCTTGCCTGGACGCCGGTGGGGGGCGACTTGCTGTTCGTCGAGGTGCAGGCCGTAGAAGGTAACGGACACCTGCGACTGACGGGTCGCCTGGGCGAGGTGATGAAAGAGTCGGGCGAGGCGGCCATGACGTACGTCCGTTCCCGCGCCAGGGAGCTTGGGCTTGCCCCTGGTTTCCACCGGAAGATGGACGTGCACATTCACGTGCCCGAAGGCGCGGTGCCGAAGGACGGGCCTTCGGCCGGCATCACGATCGCCACCGCCCTCGTCAGCGCACTCACTGGCGTCCCGGTTCGGAAGGATGTTGCCATGACGGGAGAGATCACCCTGCGGGGACGGGTGCTGCCGATCGGTGGCGTTCGCGACAAGGTTCTGGCAGCTCACCGGGCAGGGATCAAGACCGTGATCTTGCCGAAAGAGAACGAGAAGGATCTCGAAGAAGTACCCGAGCACGTGCGGAAGGATCTCAAGTTCGTCTACGTGGACCACATGGACCAGGTGCTCGAGGTCGCGCTGAAAGAGAAACCGCGGGCGAGAGATCGAAAAACCGAACGAGAAGAGCAGAAGAGAGCGAGGAAGAAGGAAGCCGCCGCTGCCAAGTGAGCGGAGGATTCGCTGGCTGGAGCAGTGAGGAGGTGCGAGGGAATGGAACTGAAGTGGTGGCAGAAAGTCTTCGTCTGGTGCGTATTCTTGCCGGGATTGGTATTCACGCTGCTCTACCTCGGCTTCGTGGCTTGGCCTGCCCTCGTGCTCATGGCCGCAGCAGTCGTGGCAGTGAAGGCGAGGGGTTGAGCTGAGTGATTTGGTAGGTGCTGACAGAGGGTCTTTCTGGGGACAAGTGTTTCGTCCCGGGGGACCGTGACTCCGGGTCATGCTATGGGCAGTTCTGCGACCGCCGGGGGTGAGCTCAGGTCTCGCCGCCGCCGCGCGCCCACGCTCGGTGCCGAGTTCCTAGGGTGTGGAGCTGGAGTTGGCGCACCGCTTCGGCGTTTGCCGACGACTGGGAAATAGTTGAGACACCGCGAGCGGG
>CAYXFI010000406.1:0-3738 GCA_964464205.1 uncultured Cytophagia bacterium | reverse complement strand
GTGTTTCCTCTGTGTGCTTTGAGTCTCGGTGGTTCGGGCCTTTTTCACAAACCTTGTAGACAAACAGCGAACAAACCAGCGCTGGCCAATACTCCAAGGCTGAACCCGGCACCGGCAGTCTGCGACGAGAGAACACAGTTTCGTCAGGGTTTGCGCTGGAGTCGGGCATACTGAGAACGAGGGGCGTTCAGAGTTTGAATCCCCTTGCTGCACCGGATGGACGTGGGCCAAAGATCTGGCTCGGAGCGACGACCTCCTGGTCGTCTGGCGGTGGCAGAATGTATTCTGCGGCGGACGGGGCTCAATTGCTGGATGGCTGGTTGCCCGGGAAAAATCGGGGGATCCCTTGTTGCCGAAAGTCCTTGACATTCAACGGGAACTTGGTTAAGATTAGATGCGTTGATGCAATATGATGCATAGCTGCAACGACTGGGAAATCTCATGCCGAGATGGAATCGCATGGGGCCATGGGCGGTGCCAGGAGGAACGGGGCGGGCGGACCTCTTTGCTGCCTTGGCTTCGGAGGCTCGCGTCCGAATCCTGGAGTCCCTGAAACAGGGACCGCGATTCGGCTGGGAACTGCAGGCCGAGCTGAACCTGGACCAGTCTGTGGTCTCCCGGCACCTGGCCACGCTGCGTCGAGTCGGGCTGGTGCACGGCGAAAAGCAGGGCAACGCGGTTCGCTACTACGTGGCGGACGAACGTGTGTTCGAGCTGATCGACCTGGCGCGGAGAATCCTGTCAACATGCCTGGAGAAACAGCAGGTATTTCTCGGAGGGGGCGACATCAAGGCCCAAACCAAAAGCGGGAGGAATGCCATGCGGATTGCTTTTGCTTGCGACACAAATGAGGGATTGGACAGCACCATCAGCGCGCATTTCGGTCGCTGTCCCTATTACGTGTTTGTGGATGTGGAAGGCCGGGAAGTGCGCAACGTCGAGGTGGTGGAAAACCCGTTCTACTATGACCACGGGGCGCCCGGCCAGGTACCGGGTTTCATCGCTAGTCGTGGCGCAACGACCATCGTCAGTGGCGGAATGGGGCCGCGGGCCATCGGCTTCTTCGAGCAATTGGGTGTAGAGGCCGTTACGGGGGCGAGCGGTCGGGTGCGCGAGGTGCTGGAAGCCTACCTGGATCGCCAGCTTGCAGGTGCGGAACCCTGCGACGAGCACGGCGAGCAGCACGCCCACAAATCGCCAGCCAAAGGCGAATCGGACGAAGCCATACTGGGAGAGATCCGCAGGCTGCAGGAACAGGCGAAGCAGCTTCAGGAGCGAATTCAGGCGTTGCAGCGACTCGCAAAGACAAGAGGAGGAGAAAAGGCAAGCTCGTAGAGTTTGGAGCGCCCATCGGGAGGCGGAGTTGTCAGTCGGGTCACAATAGGATGCTCAATGGCTTTTCTTGCGACTGAGCCCGTCCTGGTGGTGGTACCTCTCAAAGAGGAAAGAATCTTGCACTTTATCCGGTCGGATCTGGTGTTTCAGCAGAAGCAGCCGTGCAACGTCGGCGGCATCGGCAGTTTTTCTCGAGTCCGGGAGATCCCTCTATGAGCACTACGACGGTTGTCATCAACGTTCTCGCTCTCGCCTCTTTTGCACTTGCGTTTGCACAGGACCGAGCGAAGACCAGACGAGTGCTGGTTCTGGCCTTCCGTTCATTTCTGCGAATCCTCCCCGCTGTCCTCACTGTGGTCGTTGTGATTGGCTTGCTTCTGGGGCTGGTGCCGAAAACCACCATTTCCCGGATCGTCGGCGAAGAGGGAGGCGTTTTGGGCCTGCTCACTGTGGCTTCGCTCGGGGCGGTTCTGCACATCCCCTCGTTGATCGGCTTCCCACTGGCTGCGTCTCTTCTCCAAGCCGGAGCTTCGATCACCGCAGTGGCCGTGTTCATCACTACGCTGACTATGATTGGGGCGGTAACACTGCCTCTCGAAATTCGGGAGCTGGGCGCGAAGATGGCATTGCTCAGGAACGGTCTTAGCTTCCTGGGAGCGCTGGCAATTGGGATCTTGATGGGGGTGATGCTGTGAGGGGCGGCGAGCAGCAGCGGGCGCAGGCGAAGGACGTTAGGAAGGATCTGTTCGTTCTACTGCTAACGGTATTGGTCGGGTCGGTTCTGATTGCTCTTTTTCCGGCCCGACGCCACCTGGTTCTGACCACTGCCCGGAAATTCCTGGTGGAAATGGCTCTGATCCTTCCTGCCGTTATGCTCCTGATGGGACTGTTCAACGTCTTCGTGCCGAAGGACACAGTCGTAAAGTACCTCGGCCGAACTGCTGGCCTCAAAGCCATTTTTCTGGGGATTCTGTTGGGAGCTCTGCCAACGGGTCCGCTTTACGTCGCCTTTCCCCTGGCTGCTGCTTTGCTGAAAAAAGGCGCCAGGGTGTCGTGCATCGTGGCTTTTCTTTCCGCGTGGGCCTGCATCAAGATACCGCAGGAAATGGTGGAGTTGCAATTCATGGGATTCCGCTTCATGGCGGCGCGACTTGTTTTGACCGTGTTTTTCGTCGTCATCATGTCCCTGGTCATTGAGAAGGCAGTGGACCGCGGGAAAGTTACTAGGGGCGCGTAGAGGGTGTCTGGCCCGAGCGCGGACTTCGCAATGCGAGTTGCAAAGCTGCTCGGTGAACCCCGGCTGTCCGTTGCTCGAAGGCTGAGCATACCAAGAAATCTGCGTTGCTTGAACCCCTAATCTGGCAGGAACGTCGCATGCTTGTCGCAACGATCTGTCTCATGTTCGCCGTGAGCGTGCTACTGAGCGGCATTGGCCTGGGTGGCGGGGCCTTCTACGTGCCGCTTCTGGTGGCGCTCGGCTACCCGTTCCACGTCGCTTCGTCCACCAGCCTGTTCCTGATCATGGTGACGGGCTTTTCGGCGTTTTCACGCTTCCAGCGGGCTGGCCTGGTGGACTGGAAGCTGGCGGTGGCGATGGACACGTTCACCGATCTGGGGGCTTTTGTTGGCGGATTCACGGCTTTCCACTTTGCTCCGCGCGTGTTGAAAATCGCGTTCGCTGTGTTGCTGATCCTGGCGGCTGTGGCTATGAGTGCCGCCCGTGCTCGCGGCCCACGCAAGACGCTGTGGCGCGGTTTCGGGGTGTGGCACCGACGTTTTGCCGGGCAGGAGTACGCGGTGAACCTCTTCGTGGCCATTCCCGCCACCTTCGCCATCGGCTACGCCTCGGGTGCGCTCGGTGTGGCCGGAGGCCTGCTGAAGATACCGCTGATGGTGCTGGTTTTCGGCGTCCCACAGCGCGTGGCCGCAGCCACGTCGTCGCTCATGGTTGGTCTCACGGGTCTGTTCGGTTTTGTGGGGCACGGGATCACCGGCGTGGTAAACTGGCCGCTCGCTCTTTCCCTGGGCTTTGTAGTTGTGGTGGGAGGACAGCTCGGCTCTCGCCTGTCGATTGCCGTGTCCGACCGGACGTTGAAGCGCTGGACGACGGCCGCGTTTGTGGGAATTGGTTTGTGGATGCTTGTACGCTCGCTGCTCGTGTGATCTCCGCGGAAGGGCAGTTCTAAAGCGCTGGGGCCGTTGGAATGAATTTTCTGTCGGGAGAAAGGTCTGGATTTGGTAGATTATCTGCGGACATGCGCATGTAGGCACCGAGGTTCCTCACGGATTTGATGTGAGTTTTCGAAGCTGACTCTGCCCCTGAGCTTGGAACAGGCCCATGACTTGATCGCCACGGTGATCACCTGGCCCGTGTTGACGCCCACCCGAGCGCTCGCAGTCATC
>CAYXFI010000405.1:0-3740 GCA_964464205.1 uncultured Cytophagia bacterium | reverse complement strand
TTCCCCAGGGCCGAGGCGATCAGGCCTGCCGATGCGGTAACCTACGGCTGGCTTGGCGGTGACTTCCGTAGGCTCCTCCGTCGGGCTAATAACGAGGTAGGGGATCTTCTGCATGTCCACCCGTATCCGGCTGCGCACGTCGAAGACGTACCCTTCGACGCGGGGAAAGGTGATCTCCAAACGATTGCGCTCCGGCAGCGCCCGCACCAACGTGGACACTTTCTGGATGTCGGTCCGGCTGATGGGCTTCTTCTTAACCGGAATCACCTCGAAAGGAACGCCGTACACGTCGACATATTCCGGTTCAGAGAAGTCGTCGTAGTTCAGCCGCCGCAGCCCTCGGCCCACCACCTGCTCGCAGAGCAATTGTGAGGTGAAAGCTCGCAGGCCAAGAATCTGCGTCACATTCTGAGCGTCCCAGCCCTCGTTCAACATCCCCACAGAGACTACGCAGCGAATGTCCTTGCCTGGAGGATCTCCCTCACCCTCCCACTCGGTCTTCCCGATGGTGTCCACCACCTGCCGGAATCGCTCGGCGACCTGGGACTTCGTCTCCCCCTCTCCCGCCTCGGCTTCCGCCAGGAGCTTTGTGTCAATACGGAAGGTGAGGTTCCCTTCCAGCTCTTTGAGCACATTGCCACCGGCGATGTGCTCGTGCACGAGTCTGGCCAGATCCGTGCTGTCGCAGACCACGATCATGACCGGCGGCACCGTAGAGTCGGTCTTTTCAAACTCCTCAAGGGTCTTCTTCCACTCCGAGGCCAAGGTGGCAAGAGCGCCCTCGGCTTCCCGCAGTACCGACTCCGGTTTCGCCCGTCGGCGAGCCGTCTGGCGCTCCGAGGCAGGAAGGGATTGGTTTATGCGCTCCCAAAGGCGAAAATACTTGGGAATCAGAGCTCCAGTGTTGTCGTCCACCGGAACTCTGGGGATTTTGACGATCCCGCACTCGATAGCGTCCACCAGGCCAAAGTCCGAGACTATCCAGGGAAACGGCGTCCCCTCATCGCGCCCACTGCCCTTGATGTAGAATGGGGTCGCGGAGAAGTCGGCACAGAAGTTGATCCCGCGCACGGAGTGGATCCTGTCCAGCCCCTGGATCCAGACCGTGGCCGTGCGAAACTCCTCCTCCAACTGCCGCCGCTCATCCTTTGGTAACTGTTTCAACTCTTCGGGCGTCAACGGTTGTGCTGGTCGGTAGGCGTGGTGAGCCTCGTCGTTGATGACGAGAATGTTCTTCTTATTGCCCAGCTCCTTAAGCACCCGCCGGCAGAACGCAGGGTCACTTTCAGGTCCCCGCTGGACCACGCTTCGTGAACGGCTGTCGTCCTGAGGCTGAAATAGGTGCCAGTTGGTGATCTGGAAACGGCCTTGCTGAAGCCGTTCGAGCATGCCCGAGGGTACGAGATCGAAGCGCTGGTAATAGTTCCCCGGTTTCCAGGGCAAGAGCACCTGCAGGCGATCCCTGATCGTAAGATTTGGACAGACCAGAAGCACCGCGTCGGAGAAACGTCGGTCCTGAGGGTTGGACAATTTGTTGAGCACCTGCCAGGCGATGACCATGCCCATGACCGCCGTCTTCCCCGACCCGGTGGCCATCTTGATTGCGTAGCGGGTAAGAGCCCTGTATCCCCTGGCCAGGCTTTCCGGGTCGTTGGGCTCGTCCTTCGGCACCGAAATGCCCTGTCTCTCCGCCGGGGGCGCCTCAAGCAGCCAGATGAGGGTCTCGGCCGCCTCCCTCTGACAGAAGAACAGTTTGCGCTCTCGCTCAGGATCGTTCCAGTGGGTGAGGAGCCTGCGGGTGATGGGAGTAACACCAGGGTATCCTCTCTCTCGCCAGGTCTTCACTCGCTCACGGATGGTATTCACCAGTTCTAGCGGCACAAATTCCTCTTCGAGAAGTGAACTCTGCGGACCACGGGTACGGGGTTTCAGATAATAGCCCGCAGGGCGGCGCCCCTCTTTCAGAACCGGTTGTCCGTCCTCATAGGCCCAGTAGCGGGTCGGTTCCTCGAAAGGTGAGTTGACGATGGGTTTGTCAACAACAAGGGACAAGGCTACGCTCCCTCCAGCCGTTTCAGAAAGGCCGTCGCTTCTTGTGCCAGCAACTGGGCTCGCTTTAGCAGGAAAACGTCGTAAGTCTTGACGTCCCAAACCTCTGCTCTTACGGGGTTATCAAAGGGTTCTGGGATCAAATGTCCGCGCAAAACTTCAGCCGAAATTCCAAACTGCTTTAGGTATTGCCCAGGCGGTTTGCTCCCAAGTTTGCGCACATTAGTTCGCTCATTCAATACGGTGATACTGGCCAGGGCATTGATCTGGTCATCAGAGATGCCGGCTTTTTTCAGCACGTTCCGGGGATAGATGTGGTGCCATTGAGGCTCAAACCCCGTGGTTATCGGTACATCTGTTTTGTCATAACCGATTCGCGTCTTATCCACCCAGTCCCGGGCTCCGCGCTGAAAGATCACCAGGTACAGCATGAGCCGTAGGAACCGACTGCCGGCACGGTCATAACGGTTGAGAAATTCGTCTTCATCTATCGCTGGAGGCACCCGCAACCGCCCGCGGAGACTGTCTAAAGCTTGGCGGAACTCGGTCGCGGCCACGACGGCGCGCACGTCTTCATTCAGGCTGGTAATCGCGGAACCACTGTAGCGTCCACCCCAGTTCGCCAGAAGAAACCAATGCAAGGCCCTCTCAAAGCGATAATCCGCTTTCCTCCTCCACCAGTGATGGAGCACAAAGAGGGGGATGAGACTGTTGGTGGAAGGCAGTAGGTCGGCGGATGTGATGCCAAATTCCGCAAGCCGCTTCAAAACTTCCGAGATCGTCTCTCTTGTCTTCTTCCAGGCGGAGGGCAAACGCTCAGCGCTCCAGAAACTGTCCGGCACTTCCTTTAGACGGGCACGTCCTACGCCAATCCCCGTCATCGTGCGGATGAAAATGCCGGCGGGCAAGTCCCAGCCTCGATCTTCCAGTTCGTTACGAAACGGAAGGTATTCCTCTCGCACCCACCCGGGGTTCCTTACCGCTGTCAGAGCCAGAACAACATCCGCTTCTTTGACCCGTGTGCCAGCCTGATTCAAGCGGGCAAAGATTTCAGCAACGTCTTCCACCTCATGGGTGATTTTGATCACGGGAATCACGCGTTCCCGAATTTGCCAAAGGGTGCTGAGCCGAGCATGTATCTGCCCGAACGGCCCCATTATCGCCGACCGGTCATCACTTATTTTGGCCGCTATGTCTTGCGCCAGGTCAGTCAGGTCCTCGACTTTTTCTTTGGACAAGACCTCACGGATACTGCACCAGCGGGGATCACGGCGGCGAACGGGGTTAATCAACGCAAATTCCAGATACTCATCCCCTTGGTCAGGGAAAAGGTTTACCATCACGTCATAGCGCTCCAAAGCTCTGTTCCAGCTTTCGGTATCGCTCCACCAGTACGGCTTTTGTCCAAAGAGCAGGCAGACCGCTGTTACGCGCTGTTGCCCATCTACAATCCAAACGGATTGCTGAGTGCCTTGCGCCGTCTTCGGTTCTTGATACTCCGAAGAATCCCAGAACAAAAACGAACCTACTGGGTAGTTTCGATAAAGGGACTCGGCCAGTAACTTCACCTTTTCTGCATCCCAGACGAAATCGCGCTGGAACTCTGGAATGTCCATCTGTCAATTTGTTGCCTCACGAACGACTTCTTGAAACTTGAGCTGCTCAATCGCCATGTTTACACCCTTCACGTA
>CAYXFI010000404.1:0-3757 GCA_964464205.1 uncultured Cytophagia bacterium | reverse complement strand
CACGATCGTGTTCTCGTCCAGCTTCAGCTCGCGCAGGGTTTGCAGGACGCGTCCTACGCTGTGGTCCAGGTGCTCGATCAGCGCCACGATCTTCGCGCGCTTTTCGGAGAGTCCCGGCTCCCTCTTCCGCACCCGTTCCAGCCACTCCCGTGGAGGCTGGATCGGCGAGTGCGGGGCGTTGTACGCGAGATAGAGAAAGAACGGAGCGGATTCCCGGGAACGCTCTTTCAGGTACTCGATAGCCCACTCGGTGAACAGATCGGTCGCGTGGCCTTCGGGGTCGATTTCCTCATCGTTGTGCCGCATGTAGTTCAGCCCGTGACGTCGGTGGGTGTAGTAGTCGTCCATCATGTCCCCGAGGAAACCGCGAAACGTGCTGAACCCGCGCGGGTTCGGAAGGTTGGACTCCTCGAGCCCCAGGTGCCACTTACCGATGAGCGCTGAATGATAGCCCACGCGCCTCAGGAGGGCGGGCAGGAGCAGCCGGTCGGGCGACAGGTAGCCGAAGCTGTCCGTCCAGTGCGTTCGGATGACTCCGGGCACGCCCGCCATGTCCGGGTAGCAGCCGGTGAGCAGAGACGCGCGGGTGGGCGAGCAAACCGGCGAGTTCGCATAGAAGTTGTCGAAGCGCATCCCCTGTTCGAACAGCCGATCAATGTTCGGCGTCTCGAGATCGCTCGCGCCGTAGCAGCTCAAATCCCCGTAGCCGAGGTCGTCGCACAGAATCAGGAGGACGTTCGGCCTCCGGCGCGGGGACCCTGAAGCGACCCGCCGCGTCGAGGGCAGAATGGACAATCCCGCCGCGACGGCGCTCGTTCGCAGGAAGGTCCGACGATCCACTTTCGACCTCCACTCGTTTTGCTCTGGCAAACGGTGGTCCGGGAAGGACCGGCCAAACTTCGGGAAAGCTGCGGCCACGGAATGAGCACTGCGGGAAGAACGGGCTCTGCCTTTGCATCAGATAGCCCGCAGGCACGCCGAACCGTGCGGCGCAGTCAGCGCAGAGGATTTTCCGGCAAGGCGATGCCCTGCACACTTGCTGACAGACTGGCAAGAAAGGCACATCGGTCCGCACCGACGCGGCGGACGCAGAGCTTGAGGCGGAGGTTCTCGAAGGCCTTTCTCACCCGCGGTGTTCATCGAAGCCAGAGTCACTCAATCGAAAATGAGTCACAAGTGCAGGTACCCAACGGCCTGGGATTCCGGGACTGGAGGAACTTCACCGCCCGAGGCCAGATCGTCTCCTGCGGTTTGCTCAGCCACATTTGTGAGCAAGATTGGTCGGCGCTCTGGCTAAACCCTCTGCGTCGTCCGCACTCTGCCGTTTCTGCGCCGCTGCGGTCCGCCCGCAATCGGATCTACTGCGTCCTTCCGATCTTTTTCAGCCGTTTCCACGGCTCACGGAGGGTGGGGTCTTTTTCCAGCGCCTTCTCCGACTCGCGCCGGCTGAGCTCGAGGTAGATCGCCGCGCGTACGTCGTGGAAGCGGGCCTCGTCCGGATAAACCTGCTGCGCAACTTCCAGCCACCGCAACGCATGGTCGAACAGGCCCGCGCCGAACAAACGCTCACCGATCCGGGCCAGCGCCCGGGAACTCGCGGATTCTTTCCACAGGTCCGCCTCGCGAGCACTCTCGAGCAGTTCGAGGGCCTCTCGCTCGCGATCCAGTAGAACGCGCGCCAGAGCCGCGCTGACGTGCGCTTCGGCCGAAGCGGGATACAACTTCAACACCCGGTCGGCGACATCCACGGCTTGCTCAGCTTTCCCGATCAGACAGAGCTGACCCACTGCCCGGGCGAAGTCGGTGCCGAAATAGGGGTACACTTCGGCACCGTCGAATGCGCTGCGCAGCTCCTCGCAGATGGCCGAAAGATCCTCGAAAGCGGCGATGAACAGAGTTCGGGTTCTTTCGTTCCAGGTCCGTCGCCAGTGCGCGTCCCAATCGAGCACCGTCCGTTCCAGAGCGGATCCGAGGTGGACCTCCCGCGGGAGAGCGTCGGATTCGCGGTAGAGGCGCACGTAGTCCGCGAAAAAGGGGATCGCGCCCAGTTTGTGGTAACGGTCAACCCCTTCCTCCCCCTTCGTTTCCCGCAGCTTCGCGGCGATGTACGACCCGACGACCACGAAGGCCTCGCCAGCCACCGGATGTCGTCCGTCTTGAATCCGCCGATAGACCCGATCGTAGCTGGCCACAAGTGAGTCGGGATTCACGCAGGCGTCGAAATAGGCGAAAGCTCGGGCCACAGAAGAATCGTCCTCGGCGCGCGGGCGTCCGAATCGGTCCAGGTAGGCGAAGCCGTAGTTGAACGCCTCCCACAATCCCGTGAAGATGGCCCGGCCCACTCGGTCACCCACGTAGGCCGGCACGTTCCACCCCTCGTCCATCAGGAGCTGGTAGAGCCGTCTGCCGTAGGCCCACAGGTTGGCTCCCTCGAGGTTGTAAGCGAGAGCGATGGCGAAGTCCAGCGTCGGCAGGCGAATGAGAAGGGTGCGCGTCTCCGGCTGGCCGCCGGTGTGGTAGGCGACGAAGTGACCGTTGACGGGATGCAGCACCCAGCCCATGCCGTAGTCGGTGAAGCGGTCGTCCTTCGTGGCCATCGAGGTTTCCATCAGGTCCAAGCTGCGCTGAGAAAGCACCTTGCCCCGGGCCAATCCCCTCGCGTACCGCAGCAGGTCCGGCACGGTCGACCGCGTACCCCCCGCAGCGAAGCGGCTGCTGATGTCCACGAACTCCGAGTTCTTTAGCTCGCCGAAGACGAGCCGGTAACCGCGAGCGCGCCCGGGGATGAGGTCGTCCGGATCGTCCATCCGGGTGTGCTTCATGCCCAGCGGATCCCACAGGTTCTCCCGCAGGAAGAGGCCGTACGGCTTCTTCGCGGCGCCCTCGATCACGGCCCCGAGCAAGTTGTAACCGTAGCTCGAGTAGTTGTACCGGGTCCCGGGTTCAGCCACCAGATCGAATCCGGCGAAGATCGCGATCGCATCGCGGGTGTACTTGTGTTCTTTGATGTGCCCCTCCACCTCGTAGTCGATGTAGTGCGGCACGCCGCCCAGGTGGCCCATCAGTTGGCGGATCGTGACGGGCCAGCGTTTCCACGGGTAGTAGGGCACGTACTTCTGCACCTCGTCGTCGAGCTTCAGCTTGCCACGCTCGGCGAGCTGCAGAATCGCCACACAGGTCATTGACTTCGTGTTGGAGGCGAGGCGATAGGCCGTATTCTCGGTCGCCGGAGTCCTGTTCTCGAGGTCAGCGTAGCCGAAGCCCTTCACCCAGGTGTGGTCCCCGTGGTAGTAGCCGATCGTCAGTCCGGGCACGCGATCGAGCGCCATTTGCTTTCGGAGAAATGCCTCGAGCGCGTGCAGCTTGTCCGGCGTCAAGGCCGGCTGCCGCCCGTACGACGAGCCAGCCCCAAGGCTCAGGACGACTGCGACGAGCGCGAAAAGGCTGCGCCGTTTCATCTTCAGCCCCTCCGTACTCAAACCGGGTTCAATCTCCCACGGGATGCTGGTGGAGAATTTGCCCTACCGTGGCCCCGAAGGACCAACCGCACCAGCCCGCACGCGGCTGCCGAAGGCTGGCCCGGTTCCCTTCGCTCGCGAGTGCAGCTCCGGAAGGAACTCCAAAGCAACGGTGCTGTCGATCTCCCCCTGCCGTGACGCCAAGAACCTCGGCGAAAAATGCCCCTCCGAGAGGTCTTCGGGCAGGCGCACGGGCTACGAAACCCGACGCACAGCACGCTGTCCCCGGCCGGTGCGCA
>CAYXFI010000403.1:2501-3761 GCA_964464205.1 uncultured Cytophagia bacterium | reverse complement strand
GGCGCCGTGTGAGAAGTACCCCTCACCCGCAGCTCGTAGTCCGCCCGGGCACTGCCGCGTCCATGCTGATCGAAGACCCGGATGTAGTAGCGTCCGGTAGTCTGGAGCACGAGTTGGACACGCGTCTGGAGATCGGACACGGAAGACCGGCGCAGGGGCGTTTGCTGGTCCGTCCCGTACAGCTCAACCGTCAGGCCTCCGCTCACACCAATGCCGGATCTCCATTGGAGCTGGATGTCCACCGTGTCTCCAACCTGACCCTCGAACGTGAAAAAGTCCTCGTCCCCCATTGGATCGAGATCCACTTGAAAGGTCTGCGGCACAACGAAATCCGTCGCGTCCTCGAATCCATCGTTGGGTTCGTAGGGATCGTAATAGGCACCGGGCACACCCGGCAGCACACGCAATTCGTAGTCGGCCTTCGCGCTACCGCGCCCGTGTAAGTCGAATACTCGGAGGTAGTAATCCCCTTCGTGCTGAAGAACAAACTGGGCGTGAGTGAAGAGGTCCTGTACTGCGGATCTGCGGTGAACCGTCTGCCGATCCGAGTCGTACAATTCGACCGTCAGACCGCCGCTGGTGTTGATCCCCGCTTTCCACTGGATGTAGATGTCCACCGTGTCACCTCGTACGCCATGGAAGCGGTAGAAGTCCTCGTCTTCACCAGGGTCGAGGTCCACCCGAAAGGTGTCGGGCATTGCGAATCCGGTGGCCGTGGAGAAATCATCATTGGGTTCGAAGGGATCGTAGTACGCATTTCCCTGCCCGCGGGCGACTCTCAGTTCGTAGTCGGCGTTGGCTCCCCCACGCCCGTGTAGATCGAAAACCCTGACGTAGTAGTCCCCGGACTGCTGAAGCACAAACTGGATCCGGGTAGCAAGCTGGGCCACAGCCGACCTGCGAAGCACCGTTTGCCGGTCCGCAGCGTACAGTTCAACGGTCAGACCGCCACTCATGCCCGTACCGGACTTCCATTGAAGGGATATGTCCACCGTGTCGCCCGATTGCCCGCTGAACTTGTAGAAGTCCTGATCACCTGCCGGATCCAGATCCACCAAAAAGGAATGGGGCACAGCGAAGGCCGTCGCTTGACCGAAAGAATCGTTGGGCTCGTTGGGGTCGAAGTACTGTGCCCAAGCCGCACCCGGCGGAGCAGCCTCAATCGAAAGCGCCAGGGGCAACAGGGCGCACGCTAACGACCACTTTGCCGGTTTCATCACATCCTCCACCTCTGGGAGTTCACGGCAAGGAGGACCCCGG
>CAYXFI010000403.1:0-2401 GCA_964464205.1 uncultured Cytophagia bacterium | reverse complement strand
GATCCGTCCCCCGTCTCCCCGCATTGGAAATCACCCCCGGGGCCGTCGCAAGAACCAGCTCACGAGCCTTTGGTGCCCAGCCGTCTGCCCCCTTCGAGATCCGCAGCGCACCCAAGTGGCTCCCTTCGGCTACTCCCCAGTGCGGAGGCGGCGCAGCACTTTCATGACCTCGTTCCCGCCGCGTCCGAAGTAGTCGTACAGCTTCACGTACTCGGCGAAGAGCTGGTCGTAGATTTTGCGATTCTCTTCGATGGGCTTGAAGCTCTCGTCGCGCAGGTGCGCCATCCGGGGAATCGCCTCCTTGATGCTGTCGTAGCCACCCGCGGCTTTGCCCGCCGCCACCGCACCGTACATCGCCGCGCCGAGTGCACCCGCGAGCTCCGAACGCGCCACTTTGATCTCCTTGCCCAGCACGTCGGCGTAGATCTGCATCAGCATCCGATTCTTGGTCAGGCCGCCACAGGCGTAGAACTCGTCCACCGGCACACCGCCGCTCACGAAGGCGTCCACGATGACACGGGTCCCGAACGCCGTTGCCTCGATCAGCGCTCGGTAGATCTCCTCCGGAGTCGTCGTGAGCGTCGCTCCGATGAGCAGCCCGCTGAGGTCGTAGTCAATCAGCACGGAACGGCAGCCGTTCCACCAGTCCAGCGCGAGCAATCCGGACTGGCCCGGACGCAGCGCCGACGCCTTCTCCTCGAGCAGGGCGTGGAGATTCAAACCGCGCCGCTTGGCTTCCTCGTGGTATTCCGGCGGCACCGCGTTGCGCACGAACCAGGCGAAGATGTCGCCCACGGCCGCTTGCCCCGCCTCGTAGCCGAAGTAGCCTGGCAGAATCCCGTCTTCCACTACGCCGCTGATGCCCTCGATCGGGAGACGCTTGTCCGACACGATCATGTGGCAGGTGGACGTACCCATGATGAGGGCCATTTTCCCAGGACCGTCGACCCCGGTGGCTGGAACCCCTACGTGGGCGTCGATCACGCTCACCGCCACCGGCGTGCCCGGCAGCAATCCGGTGAGCTCGGCCATTTGCGGGGTCAGTCCACCGGCCTTCTGACCGATCGGCACCACCTCGCCGCGCAGCTTTTCCTCAACCAGATTCTCGAGTCGCGGGTGGAGTGCGCGGAAGAACTCCTTGCTCGGGTAGCCGGTCCCTTTCTGCCAGATGGCTTTGTACCCCGCGTGGCAAGAGCTCCGCTTCAGCTCTCCGGTGAGTTGAAGCACGATCCAATCGCCCGCCTCGATGAACTGATCCGCTTTCTCGTACATGTCGGGATCTTCATCGAGGATCTGCATGATTTTCGGAACCAACCACTCGCTGGAGATCTTGCCGCCGTAGTATTTCAGCCACTCCTCACCGCGAGCTTCGGCTACTTCCTTGAGTTTGTTTGCCTCGGGCTCGGCGGCGTGGTGCTTCCACAGCTTCACCCACGCGTGAGGCCGTCCTTGAAGCTGCGGGTCGAAGCAAAGCGGCTGCCCTTGCCGGTCGATGGGCAGCATCGTGCAGGAGGTGAAGTCGATTCCGATCCCGATCACTTGCTCCGGCTTCACCCCTCCCGACTTGAGCACCGCCGGAATGGTGTGACGCAGGGTGTCTAAGTAGTCCTGAGGATGTTGCAGCGCCCAGTCCGGCTCCAGTTTGGTCCCGTCCGGTAGTTCGCGGTCCATCACCCCGTGCGGGTACTCGAACACCTCCGTCGCGACTTCCTCTCCGGTTGCCACGTCCACGAGCAGCGCTCTACCGGATTCCGTGCCGAAATCGATGCCCAAGGAGTATTTCCGGTCTGCCATGGTGCCCTCCGTGCTTCTCGTGCCTCAGGTCCTGCCGCCAAACTCGCTACCTTGGTCGACGTGTGCGCAGGCCACATCAATGTTCAGGGTTTTCTTCCGCTTCGATTATTCTCCTCACACTCTCCGCGAGTGTCGGGATCTTGTTTCTGACAACGTCCCAGACAATCTCGTAGTCCACCCCGAAGTAGTGGTGAATCAGCCGATCCCGCATGCCCGCCATCGCCCGCCAATCAATGTCGCGATATCTATCCCGTACCCCCGGAGGTATTCGCTTCGCGGCTTCACCGATGATTTCAAGGCTGCGGACAAACGCTCTCTGCAGGGTCGGGTCACTGAGAAACCGCTGGTTACGTGAGACCGGCGGACCGTTCGCTCAAACACTCGACTTCATCCAAGATGTGCAGTACGTATTCAATCCACGACCGACACATACAAGACCTCACGGAGAATATGAGGCCGCAGGTGAGGGCTGAGTCCCTCAGCTGTCACGAGCTCCACCCGTCGGCCCAACAGTTCTTCCAGGGTGAAGGCCAGGTTTGAGAAGTTGTCAAAGGTCTTGTGCCCAGGCTCAAACTCGACCAAGATGTCCACGTCGCTGGTGTGGCGT
>CAYXFI010000402.1:0-3763 GCA_964464205.1 uncultured Cytophagia bacterium | reverse complement strand
ATCCTCATAGCCCCGCACGATGGAGAAGCTCGAAGACACGCCGGTCACGCTCATGTCGTGTGATGTGGGCCAAGTCGGCCAAGGCTGTCACCCTGGCCACCAGGAATCCCTCTTTTTCGGCAAGTACTGACGACTTCCGCTGGATACGCAGCCTGACCCCTCCGTTCTCACCGTTCTCGACTACCAGGGTCATCCCGGGCACCAACCCTAAGCGTTCGCGCAGAGAGGCTGGGATGAGGATGTTTCCAGATTCATCCAACCGTACGCGAACTGTCCGAGCCATCTTGTTACCTCCTCTCCCCGTCGGTACGGCAGCGGGACGGCTTGGAACATAGGCCGTTGAGCCGACTCAACCGACCGGCTGGGGCATCCAAGCGATCCAATTGCGCTTTTCCCAAACGGTGTTCACTAGTTGCCAGCTGGGTGGCTCTTCAGTTTCCGGCGTCGGGTGTGTCCGGACCGCGATTTGGGACAAGCTGGTACGATGTTCCACGACCAAAGGAATTTGCCTTTGCGAGGGACGATTTGCCCCAGATTTGTCACCCTCCTGCACCGCTGTTGACCCTACTCGCAGCTGGCTCTGTTGGTTTCCCAGGTCACCGATTGGGATCAAGCCAGCGTTGCCAGTCGGGATCGAAGAGCTCGCCTCGCGCTGTGGAGTGGACGAGCTCGTACGTACCCATCTCCCGCTTGTCGACGAAAATGAATTGCACGCCGCCCTGCAACGAGTAGTAGTGCCAGATCTCGTAGGCACGTCGGTCCATTGAGAAAGGGAAGCGTTCTATTTCGTCCGGTTTGCCGTAGGTGAGGAGCACCCTGCCGCGGTCGGTTTTGTACCCTTCCCGGAAGCCGCCGAAATTCCGGTTGGCCATCGCCACGCGCTGGAGGTAATCCCGTTTGAACTCGTTGATGGGGGTGCCCGGGGTGTTGTCGCGTTTGGCCCAGAACTCTTTGATGAAGCGGCGCTTTCCTTCGAGATCGAGTCCCTTCCAGACCTTCCTTTCTTCCTCCGTAGCGATGTAGCGCGCGTAGTCGAACTCTTTGTCCAGATCCTTCTCGGACATCACGTCGTAGCGTTGGGCGTCTGTCCCCGGCGAGCCCTGACCACTTTTCTGCGTGGCGGCCTGTCGCGCCTGAGCCAGCTCCTCCTCGGTGTAGTCGCCCGCGCGGAACACGAAGAACTTCTTGAACGTGGACACCTGCTCGCCCGTGGCATTGTCGGTCACGTCCACGAAGAGGTAGTAGGGGCCGCTCTTCATCGAGATCACGTTGAGGCCGCCGATTTCCGCTACCGAGCGCGCTCTCTTCACCTTGGTGCGCGGTGGGTAGGACCGAACCTGATTGCCATCGCCGTCCAGAATACGGTACCGGATCGTGTACGTTGAGTCGGCGCCGTCCTCCATCACGAGGTTGTAGATCTCGGTGTAGAAGTACATCACCTCCATCCCGGTGCCGAACACCGCCGTCGGATTCGGCTGGATGAACAGGCCATTTTTCACGAACTCGCTCTGTCGTTCCGCCGACCGGATGGAGGTGGCGAATTCGATGTCGCTCAGTGCCAGGCTGTCGGAGGGAAACGGCTCCAGTCGGACTCGATTCGAGAGCCACTGCCCCTGGGCTACTGAATCCGAGCGGTCCCGCACAGTGACCAGCAACCGATAGCTGCCCGGGGGTAGTTGCATGAACCCCACGCTCGGAATGCGGATCTCCTCGCGGACCTCGCTGAGGCTGTCCACGAGATCGATTCGCTCCCAGCGCGTCTCCTGGGCAACCGTGTCGCCCGAAATGACTTTGATGTCCACCGAAAACCCGCCCTCGTACAGCCCGTCCTCGCGCTTCTCGTAGTGCAGATTGGCCCGACTGACCCAGATGTACGACTCCAGGTAGACGAGACTATCGGCGCCCTTGAAGCGAGCGAAGTCGATGTCGAAGGGGACGAGTCTCCTTTGCCCCACCGTCTCCTGGGGCTGCTGCTGGGCTACCGCGTTGCCCCACCAGACGAGCAACGCTACTGCTAACCACCGCCAACGCACGGCTCAAACACCTCCCATGCAGGTGTGTTGTGTGAAAAAAGGATTGTTGTCTCCGAACTTCACGCGGCGTTCTCCACAAGCTCTTCTTCGAAACGCACCGAAACCACTTTTGAGACTCCGTCCCGCTGCATCGTTACGCCGTACAGGGCATCGGCCGCCTTCATGGTGAGCTTGTTGTGCGTCACGATGATGAATTGGGTGTTCTCCGAGAACTTCCGCAGCGCGTTGACGAAATTCTCCACGTTGTTGTCGTCGAGAGGCGCATCCACTTCGTCGAGGATACAGAAAGGACTGGGTTTCACGAGGTAGATCGCGAACAGGAAAGAGATCGCCGTCAGGGCCTTCTCGCCACCGCTGAGCAAGGAGAGGGTCTCCACTTTCTTGCCGCGGGGCCGGGCCAGAATCTCGATCTCGGATTCCAGCGGATCCTTCGGGTCGGTGAGTCGCAGGTCGGCTTCGCCTCCCTCGAAGAAGCTCTGGAACACGGCGGTGAAGTTCCTTCGCACGGTCTCGAATGTTTCCAGAAAGCGTTCCTGTGCCGTGCGATTGATCTGCTGGATGGTCTCCAGGAGATTCGTCTTGGCCTGAAGCAAGTCGTCCCGCTGCGCCGCGAGGAAATCCAGACGCTGCTTCTCTTGTTTGAATTCCTCCACGGCCAGCTCGTTCACCGGTCCCATTCGTTCCAGACGGCTGCGTAAGGTCTGCACATCGCGCTCCAGGGCCTCGGGATCGAGATCATCGCGGTCCACTGGTTCCAACTGCGTATTCCACGTTTCGCTGACGCGGCTCTTCAGGTTCTCGGCCGTCATGCGGAGCTCAGAGGATTTCAGCTCGAGCTGGTGGATCTCCTCGGCGAACTGATCGAGATCGTTGCGCAGGTGACGTAGCTTCTCCTGCCGCTGGGCGATCCTGTTGCGCCGTTCGGTGTAGATCCGCTGAGCGCTCTCCACTTTCGCTTCCGCCGCTTCTTTCCGCTCCAGCGCTTTGCTAAGGTCCTGCTCGGCCGTTTCAATGCCGGCCTGGGTGGTCTCGAGCCGTTTGCGCAGTTCTTCCTGCTCTTGCGTCCGCCGTTTGACGAGCTCCTGGACCTCGTTCCGCTCCCTTTCCAGCCTCTCCAATTGGGACCGAAGGCTTTCGAGCTCCGTCGCTACCCGCACCCTTTCCAGGCGGATCTGCTGATATGAGCCCTCCGATACCTGCAGTTCCTTCTCTTTCTCCTCGTGAGCGCTCCGAATGCGCTCCAGCTCCTGTCGGCGTTCTTCCAGACTTGAGAGCAGCTCCTCCTGCCGCGCCTTGACTTCTGTGAGTTCTTTTTCCAGATGCAAGACGCGCTCGCTCAATTCGAGGATTCGACCCTCGCGGTCTTGGACAATCTGAGCGGCTTCGCGCTCCCGGCGCTCGTTCTCCTCGAGTTCCAGTCGCAGCCGGCCGACCTCACGGTCCACTTCACCCAGCTCGCGCTCAGTTTCGGCCAGAGCCGGTCGCAGTTGCTCCTGTTCTTTCTCTAACTCCGATCTGCGGTTCTGAGCGTGACGGTAGCTTTCCTCGAGCCGTTCAACCTCGCGACGGAGAGTTTCCACTTTGCCGCGCCGGTCGAAAAGGTCCTGGCGACCGGAACCCGAGTGGCCGCCCTGCACGATGCCGTCGGAACGAACGACGGTCCCGTTGCGCGTGACCAGGGTGAAGCCCTTCAGGCGGACGTCGTGGAGCAAACCGCGGGCTACCTCCTC
>CAYXFI010000401.1:0-3772 GCA_964464205.1 uncultured Cytophagia bacterium | reverse complement strand
CCTGTACGTCGCTTGGAGACTCGATGGCTACGTGGCTCAGATCCAATTGGATCTTCTACCCGTACGATGGGCAAACGGATGTGCCTCCAGGCTGGAATGGATTGGAATCGCCTGACCCATTGCCGGACGTGAAGGGCATGGTGGGTTTCCCGATTACGGCCTACCCCCGCTGCGGGCTGGATCGCCTACGACTCCGGCGTCTCACGGTTGTTTCGGAG
The DNA here is from genome assembly GCA_964464205.1 of uncultured Cytophagia bacterium. Classification (GTDB taxonomy): domain Bacteria; phylum Zhuqueibacterota; class Zhuqueibacteria; order Oleimicrobiales; family Geothermoviventaceae; genus Zestofontihabitans. The sequence continues at coordinate 3,554 of CAYXFI010000401.1, read as the reverse complement.
CGTGGGCAGGCGGTCAAGTCCGCTGTGTTCGAAGGAGATCCGTTCCTGGACGGTTTCGGCCTGATCCCTCTCGAGCGCCTCAAGCACGGAACCGAGTACCGCGTGGATTTGCAGGTCCACGACACGGTGGCCGACACCACGTTCACTCTTTCGTGGAGATTTCGGACGGCTCTGTTGGGCAGCGTGGCGTACAGGTAGGTACATCACAAGAGCTGGTGTGAGCTGGATGAGGTTAGCGGCATGAGGTTTCAGCGCGGAAGACTACGTCGCGCGTCCGTGGTTTGGGTCTTCATCGCGGGAACAGTTCTCTGTCAGTGCGGGAGCACGCTGCGGGCCCAGACAGCCGATCAGTACCTGGCCCTCATCCGCGAACTCGCTGACAACCCGACTGTTTACCCCCTGTCTGTTTTGAAGGTTGAAGCAGAGAGATTCCTTAGGACGTATCCGCTTCACGATTCCGGTTCGGCGGTTGTGCTCACAATGGCGCTGGCCACGCTTGGAATGGAAGACGCCGAGACTGTGCCTGCTTTGATGGAAATGGCGAGGGCGGCACAACTGTTCGGAGGCCCAAGGGACACCGTCTTGTGGAACTTTGCGGTTGAGCGGTTGCTCTCTCGGGTGACGCAGGCTACGATATTTGGCGGGCTTGAGCGGGTCCAGGTGGAGACGATTCGGGAGCTTGCGCTCAGGCGACTGTACGATGGCCCGAAGTACAGGCGGGCCTTTGGATTCCTCAGCCGTCTGTACCAGGTGCGATCCAAGAAGCTGGCAACGCTTCTCACGGATCAATGCGGTTGGTTCTTGGAGACCTTCCCGGGCAGCCCTTGCGTAGACACGGTGCGGTATTGGATGGCGACGATTCTGGCAGAAAGGGGCCAGCATGCACTTGCAGCGTCTCAGTTCCTAGCCCTTGCAAAGCTTCATCCCAGCAGTAAGTGGGCACCCGATGCGGTGTTAGCTGCGGCTGACGAGTTTTGCAAGCGTCCGGTCTGGAAATTCGCCGAGGCGGCAGAGGCTCTCGAGGAGTATCTGGACGTTTTTCAAGAAGATTTTCGGTGTTCAGCGCTGGAGCGGCTGGTTGTCTTGATGGAGCAGAAGCTCCACAAGGAACGCAGAGCTGAAGAATACCTGCTGCAGCTCGCCTCTGGGTTCAGCGATCGCTTCGAGCTGCCCGAGAAGGTGTTCCGCGAGGTACTCGTGCGCCTGATGGAAAACCCTGCCGATCGGGCTACGCGATCCGCAGCGAGGAGGTATCTGGAACTGCATCCGGAGGGGAAGTTGGCGGGGATACTCAGCGGTGGGCCGCGTGTTTCTGAAGACGCACGATGAGAGGGTAGTCCCGACACTGGCTCGCGGTATGAGGTTATGCCGCTTGCGGGGCCGGCCAACAAACCAGTGGGATTTGAAGGCGTGGGCTTGTCCGGCCAGTCGTCAGAGGGGGAATCGGATGCGCGAGATTGTTGGTATTCCGCAACTTGGCCTCACTGAGCGTAGATTACAGCAGGTTTCGAATGGCCTGTGAATACTCTATTGTGCTCAGGAGGGGAATCATGGTGAGAAAAAAGTCCTGCCAGTTGTTTGCGATCTTGCTCTTTTCCAGCGTATGCATAGTGCCCTCCGTGACGGGACAATCCTCAGGCGAATTGACGTATGACTACACGATTGTATCCGGTCCCGAGGTGTGGGATTCGTACGGGAGTCTCGATGCGATCCACGACGGGGTCACCGTGGCCACTTATGCGCTCGTACAGTATGACTCGTTGAATCCCCCGTCGATAGTGATCGCCTTACAATCGAACGGTGAGACGCGTCGTTTTTGCATCGGGGGGTTCGATATTTTCAGTCAGCCAATTTATGAGGTTTCGAGCCGGGTTTGGACGGCTGTGTGCGATAGCTTCGCGGTGTACTATCGCGCGGATGCCCCTTGGGGTGGGCGAGAGTGGAAGTTCTTGGCTGGATGGCGGGTCCCCTGGCAGTGGAGAACCGGTGGTCCCGAGCCCAGGTACAGAGTTCCCACCTTCCGATCCGACACTTTGAAAGTTGTTTTTTTCAGCGCAGATAGTCGCTGCCCGCGTTTGTGGATTAATGAGTTCTACGTGTTTTCTCCTCCCAAACCTCGGATTGTGTCCGGGTGGCTGGCAGACGGTGTGCGGGGCGAGAAGTATGTTGATACGCTGGAGGTGTTGAACCTGGTTCCTCCGCTCCGATGGCGCCCGCTAACGGATCTCCCGGCGGGGGCGATCTTGGATGAAAACACTGGCCAATTCTTCTGGGAGGATCCCATCCCAGGAGATTACCAGTTTTGGGTGCGTGTGGAAGATCCGGCCTTACCATCGAGATGGGGGATGGGGCGTGTACGTTTTCGGATATTGCAGAGAACGCTGACGGTGGTCGTGGGGGAACGGCGACCGCAGGCGGGGCGGGCGGGTTCGCTATGGATTTTGAACCTTGACATAGGGAAAAACGGAGAGATTGCTCAGGAAGACAGCCAGAGTGTCTTTTTACTTGACACGGTAGCGACGGCGCCTGCTTGTGCTCACGAGGCGAGGGCGTTCTACTTCTTGGGTGGCAAAACATTGTACTCGCTGAGCATGAGTGAGAACCAGTTTTCCTTCCAAGAGATCGTAACAGTAGAAGACGATTCGCTGGGCGTGAGGTTCGACCTCGCAAGCGACCTGATATGCGCGGTAGATCCTCTGGGTAGGTATCTCGTCGGTGCAGCGTACGATCGTCAGCGGGGGACGACGTCTGTTGTTTTGTTCGATATTGCCGCGGGTCAAGTGGCTCATACCGTAGACCTTGGGCAGCGCGTTATTGACATCGTCGGTCTTGATTCACTGGGACATGGTGCAATTGTGACAGATAGCATGATCGTGCCTCTGAAGGTCGAGGATGGCTTACTTTACGTCGACGGTGGCATCGTACTTGGCGGGCAGTTCGAGGACGCCGAAACCGGCGGGGGTAGTTTCGCTGTTCTCACGCGGGATCCACCCCCCAATAGGGAGTATCCTGGTTTCTGGACGTTCGAAATGCAGCAGAAAAGTACTCTCTGTTTGGTGCAACCGTGTTGGGAATTTTGCCCGTTAGTGGCACCTTTCAACAGGATCAATCAATTCCCTGTAGCCATGAGCTATTGGGGGGCAGGAAAAGCGTGGCTGGTGCGCTATACCAACGATGGACTGCACGCCGTCGTCCTGCAGGAGCAAGGCGGGGGTATGAGGCGGATCGCTTCGGGCATTCTCGGTCGGGGTGAGTTGACGGTTGATGAGCCGTCCGACCTGGCCTTCGCGACGGACTGGGATTACGGCCGAGTGTCCTCGATTAACCTTCTTGCTTGTACAACGGATTCCGCGTCTACAGAGAACTACGTGGCAACATGGAGCCTCGGGAGAAAGCGTGAGCCTTCGAGAGTAGTAAGTGGTACCAGCTCGCCAGTCGAGGTGGCTGCGTCCCTTTGGAGTCCAGGGTTGCTATCGGGCGATACTTGCGCGGCCATGGTGTTTCTGGATCTCCAGGGAACGCACGCGATGGTGGACAGGATGGAACTAGCGATC